>JBEBAF010000043.1:0-18426 GCA_041159045.1 Actinomycetota bacterium | reverse complement strand
TAGATGAGGTCGAGCACGTCGTCGGCGGTGACCTTCATACCGGGCGTGATGTCGCCGCCTGCCATCTTGATGGTGACACCAAGACGCGAAGCCACTTCGGTGTACACCTGCCACTCCTGGCGAATGTCGCCTCGCATCTCGAGAATCGCGGGCGTGTAGTGCTGATATGGCTCGTCGAACCAGCGGTCGATCGTTGTGGGCACGTCAGGTCGTTCGAGACTGAGCGTGCTGGCGATCACGTAGTGCGCCAATTCAGCCGACGGTGACATGTGCACGTCCATGAGAACGTGCAGGTCGAGGTTCGCCAGTGCTTCGACCGTCGTGCGCTGATCGGGCCACGACACCACGGGGTTCCCGCCGAGGGTGAATAGCGCACGAATCTGCCCATCACCTTCGAGAAGAATCTCTTCGGCAAGCGTCGACGTTGCCGCCTGGCCGCGCTGATGATGAATGTCACGGATGCGCGCCTTCGGACCCTTCGTCAACATTTCGGGCTTGGGCGGAACCACCTGCGCCTTCAGTGGCCCCGGGGGCGTGAGCAAACCACCCGGATTCTTCACGACTTCACCGGCACGGTTGTAACGACCGCACAACGTGTTGATGACGAGTACGAGGTGTTCGGTGAGCGATGAATGCGGCGCCATGTCGGGCCCGGTACCGGTGGTGAGAGCACCACGCTTTCCCGTCGCGAAACGACGCGCGGCTTCGGCAATCAGACCCTTGTCGACACCCGTGCGCTGCGAGGCGTAGTCAAGCGTGAACGGGTCGACCGCAATACGCAGTTCGTCGAGTCCGTTCACGTACTGGGCCACGAAGTCGTGGTCGTGAAGATCGTGCTCGAGGATCTCGCGAATGAACGCCGACAGCAGAGTCGGGTCTTCGCCCGCACGCACGGGCAAATACAGGTCGGCGTAATGAGCAACTTCGGTGAAGCGCGGGTCGACGACGATGAGAAACAGTCCGTTCTCTTTCAACCGCTTGAGGCGCATGAGCGGGTTGAAGCCCGGCAAGCCACCCGGGAAACCAAAACTGCTCACGATGGTGTTGCAACCGACGATGCATGCGACGTCGGCCGTTTCCAAACCGTGCACACCTGCGGCCCAGGCACCGTGTCGCAACGGCGCAATGGCCTTTCCTGGCTGATCGATCGATGACGACGTGTAGAAACTCGGCGATCCAATGGAAGCGTGGAACGCCGCCGCAACCGGCAGGCCCGTGGCGTTCTGATACGCAGCTGTGCCGCAATACGACGCAACCGATCGCGGTCCGTGCTTGGCAAGAATCGCCGCAAGCTTGTCGGCGATTTCGTCGAAGGCCAGATCGGTTCCGATGGCAACGTGCGAGTCGCCCACTTTTTTCATGCTCGAGCGCAGGCGACCGGCGTGCTCGTGTTGATCGCCGAGATGGCGACCCTTCACGCAGGTGTACCCCTCGTACACCGGGTCGTCCATGACTCCGCGCACCGACAACACGCGGTTCGCTTCGACATCGACATCAACGTCGATCGCACACCCCGCATGACAGAACCTGCAAAAAGAACGCCGCGTCTCTGTGGTCATGAATGTTCCTTCCCCCGGTGCAAAAAGTACACCAGTCAGAAAACAGAAAGAGACCCCGGCATGCGCCGGGGTCTCTTGTCGATCGAGTGAATTGTCGGGGATCAGCCGAGCAGGATCTCCGAGAGGAGCCAGAGGACCAGCCAGAGCACGCCACCCGTGATGAGGGCGTTCTTGTGGCTTTCGTAGGGCCACAGCAACTTGTTGGTTGCGGCGGTTCCTCCGAGGAGGCCCAGGCAGTTGAGTTCGAGCAGCGCCATGATTGCGATGGCGATGATGAAGAAGGTCCACGCGTTGCCGCTGGTGGCGCCTGCGAAAGCGCCGCTGTAGAAGTGCGCTGCACCGACCATGAAGAACAGCATCGAGAACGAGAAGATGAAGTTCTGACGTGATGCGAGAAGGGCGCGGCGACCCGCACCGGCTGCTGCCGGATCGGCTTCCTTGCCACCGAGAACGTTCACGGCGTTGGCGAGAACGACGCGCTGGTTCTTCCAGATGACCATCCAGACGTTGGCGGCCATGAGGATGCCGAAGATCATGCCGACTGCGATGGCCACGTCGTGGCCGATTCCCTGCAGCGACGTCTTCGACATGAAGTCCTGGAAGTAGTTCTCGACGAGGCCGGTGATGAGAAGGCCCGTGACGAGGGTGGCGATTGCGGCCCAGCGGAACCACCACAGCGCGCGACGAGCAACTTTGTCGATTGCAATGTTGCGGGCTTTTCCTTCGTCGCCGTAGGCGGCGAACGCAGGAACCTGCACCAGGTTGAAGTAGTAGAGAAGGCCGATCCAGCAGATGCCGGCCACGATGTGCAACCAACGGAAGCCGAAGCCACCCAGGTAGTCACGCGAGAGCAACTCGAGTGCTTGCATGTTGTTGTCCCCTTTTTGACAATTACAACGGTCGTTGCCAAGGTACCAGTGCCCCGACCAACAGGTGCGGATCAGGGGCGAAACGCCTCGTCACGGCGCCACAAGGCTGTCGTTGCAGGCTCGGGCAGTAACGTGAGGGCAACATGGCCCACGAATTCATCTACACCTGTTACAAACTCGGACGTTTCTACCCACCGGATCGCACGATCCTGGAGAACATCTCCCTCTCCTTCTATCCCGGGGCCAAAATCGGCGTCATCGGCTCGAACGGCAGCGGAAAGTCGAGCCTCCTACGGATCATGGCGGGCCTCGACGACGGCTACAGCGGTGAGGCCCGACTCACCCCCGGATTCACGGTGGGCCTGCTCGAACAAGAGCCCCAACTCGACCCGGCCAAAGACGTGCTCGGCAACGTGATGGACGGCGTCGCGCCGATTCGCGATCTGCTCGCCCGCTACGAGGAAGTCATGGCGATGTGGGGCGACCCCGACGCCGACTTCGACAAGGTGGGCGCGTTGCAAGCCGACCTTGAAAACAAGATCGCAGCCGCCGACGCGTGGAGCCTCGACCGCAACGTCGAAATCGCGATGGACGCACTGCGTTGCCCCGCGAACGATGCCGACGTCACCAAGTTGTCGGGTGGTGAACGCCGACGCGTTGCGTTGTGTCGCTTGCTCCTCAGCCGACCCGACCTGCTGTTGCTCGACGAACCGACGAACCACCTCGACGCCGAAAGCGTTTTGTGGCTCGAGCGGTTCCTGCAGGAATACCCCGGCACCGTGGTGGCCATCACCCACGACCGCTACTTCCTCGACAACGTGGCGAAGTGGATCCTGGAACTCGATCGTGGACGCGGATTCCCCTTCGAGGGCAACTACTCGAGTTGGCTCGAGCAGAAACAAGCCCGCTTGGTTCAGGAAGAAAAGTCGAACGAGGTTCGCGCACGTACGTTGCAGCGCGAACTCGAGTGGGTTCGCATGTCGCCCAAGGCCCGCCAGGCCAAAGGCAAAGCGCGTCTCGCCGCGTACGAAAAGTTGCACGCAGAAGCCGAAGCCGCCGAACGTGGGCCCGACCGTTTGGAAATTCAAATTCCTGCCGGGCCGCGCCTCGGCGACACGGTCATCACCGTCGACCACCTGTCGAAAGGTTTCGGCGATCGGTTGTTGATCGACGACCTCTCGTTCTCGCTACCACCCGCGGGCATCGTCGGAATCGTCGGACCCAACGGCGCCGGCAAGACCACGCTCTTCCGCATGCTCGCCGGCCTCGAAGCACCCGACAGCGGTTCGGTCAATGTCGGCGACACCGTTCAGCTCAGCTACGTCGACCAGAACCGCGACGACCTCGATCCGAAGGCAACGGTGTACGAAGAAATCACCGGTGGTGTCGAACACATGAAGGTTGGTGGACGCGAAGTTCACGGTCGCGCCTATGTCGCAAGCTTCAACTTCAAGGGAAGCGACCAGCAAAAACTGGTTGGCGATCTTTCGGGTGGTGAACGCAACCGCGTGCACCTCGCCAAATTGCTGAAGCGCGGCGGGAACGTTCTGTTGCTCGACGAACCAACCAACGACCTCGACGTCGACACACTCCGCGCGCTCGAAACAGCCCTCGAATCCTTCCCGGGATGCGCCGTTGTCATCAGCCACGATCGTTGGTTCCTCGACCGCATCGCCACGCACGTGCTTGCGTTCGAAGGCGACAGTCAAGTGCGCTGGTTCGAAGGCAACTTCAGCGAATACGAATCATGGCGCCGCAAAGAGCTCGGTTCGTCGGCCGACCAGCCTCATCGCATCAAGTACAAGCCACTCAACCGATGAGCCAACCCCTCAGCCTTCGCGCGATCCGTGTCGCCTGCGCAGTCGTCTTCGTCTGCGGCATCGCAGGGATCATCGTGTCATCGGTGAACGGAAACAACGAGGGCTGGGTCATCTCGATCGGGCTCACAACGACACTTGCGGCCATCGCCCTGATCATCGCGTCTACCGTTGCGGTGCGCCAGCGCATTCATGTCTTCGACGACGTTGCCGCCGAACAGCTCGAAGCACGAATGGCGCAATTGATCGCTGCCGGTGCCGACGAGACCGCGCTGCGCGATGTCGTGCGTCAAGCGATCGAACTCGGAAGACGCACCTCGTGACGAATACTCCGAACGATGCGTTGGTCGACGACCATCGCCTTGCGGCGCATCTTGCCCACGAAGCTGGCATCCGCCTCAATGCGTTGCGGACTCAACTCTTCGCAGAAAATGCCTCGCCGTGGCACGTGATGGACACGGGCGATGCGGCTGGCCACCGCTACCTCGTCGACGCGCTTGCCGAACTTCGACCGAACGATGCGGTTCTCTCCGAGGAAGGCGCCGACAACCCAAAGCGTCTCGCCGCAGAACGCGTTTGGATCATCGACCCGCTCGATGGAACGAACGAATACGGCGAGCGCGGTCGGTCGGACTGGGCCGTACACGTTGCATTGTGGGAGCGCGGCGAATTGGTTGCGGGCGCAGTGGCGCTCCCTGCGCTTGGCGTCACCCTCGACACGCACCCCGACACACACCCCACTATGCCTCCCCAACCGGAACGCCGCGTACGTCTGATCACTTCGCGCAACCGTGCGCCGTATTCGGCGGTACTCGTCGCCAACGCAATCGACTGCGATGCGGTGCGATTGGGCTCCGCCGGCGCCAAGGCGATGGCGGTTGTAATGGGAGAAGCCGACATCTACGTCCACGATGGCGGACAACATCAGTGGGATTCCGCAGCGCCGGTTGCCGTTGCTCGCGCAGCGGGTTTTCACACCAGCCGGATCGACGGATCACCTTTGGTGTACAACGAACGCGACACCTGGCTTCCCGACCTGCTCATCTGTCGACCCGAACTCGCCGAGCCGGTGATGCAAGCCCTTTGGGGCAACAGCGAAGGCTAGTCAGCCGAGAACTTGGTCGGTGTGCTCGCCCAGCCGTGGCACTGCGCCCGGCTGCAACGTGTAACCGTCGAAGTCGACCGGGTTGTTCACTGCTTCGTAAGGGTCTTCACCATCGCGAGGAGTCATCGCCACGAAGGCTCCTGCGGCACGTGCCTGTGGATCGGCGATCACATCGACGATCGAATTGACCGGCGCCCACCACACATCGTGTTCATCGAATCGTCGCGTCCACTCTTCGAATGATCGTTGTGCGAACAATTCGTCGAGCACTGCGATGAGTTCCGTGTTGTTCGCCAAACGCATCTTGGCGCTCTCGAATTGAGGAACTCGCAAGGCATCGGAATCGACGGCAGCGACGAGCGATGGCCAGTGGCGATCGCCTTCGAGGGCAAGCAACCAGAATGCCCGCCCATCACCCGCGAAGTAATTCAACATCAATGGTGCGCGACCGTGTTCGCGCGCACGCGTGCTTTCGCGCTTTCCAAATCGCAGTTGAATTCCGATGTCCCAACCGATGTTGTACATGCCGTTGCGCAGGAGACTCGTCGACACGAGCCGCCCCTTTCCGGTTCGCTGGGCGTCGAAGAGTGCCGCGGAGACGCCGGCAACCAGCGACATCGCCGTGACGTGGTCGCCCTGACCGCTCCGGTTGGCGGGCGGGTTTGCACCCGGCGGAACGAGCGTGTGTGCAAGACCCGAACGCGCCCAATATCCACCGAGGTCGTAACCCGGGCGGTGCGCATCGGGGCCGACGAGGCCGTACCCCGTGATGATGCCGTAGACGACCTTCGGGAACTTTGCGCGCACGGTTTCGGGGTCGAGTCCGAGTCGGCCGAGCGCCGCAAGCCGAACGTTCGTGACGAAGGCATCGGCGCCGGCAAGAAGTTCGTACATCTGCGCGAGACCACTTGGATCACGCAAGTCGATGACCACCGACTTCTTGCCACGATTGTCGATTTCGAACGGGGGCACCGCCGGCTGATCGCTTTGGCCGAGTGCGCCGAAGATCTTGCGTTGTGGGTCACCCTCGGGTGGTTCAACCTTGATGACTTCGGCTCCCCAGTCGGCAAGAACACCGGCGCATGCGGGTCCGGCAACCCATACCCCGAGTTCAATGACTCGAACGCCGCTGAGGGGGCCAGCCATCAGAGAATCGTCACCGTTCCGAGATCGCCGTTGACTTCGATCATCGCGCCATCGGGAATGCGACGGGTGGCGTTCACAACCGACACGACACAGGGAATTCCGAGTTCACGACTGACGATGATCGAGTGACTGTTCAAAGCTCCGACATCGACCACGACTCCGCCGGCAGGAATGAAAAGCGGAGTCCACGAAGGGTCGGTGTTCGGAGCAATGAGAATGTCGCCTTCCTCCAGCGCGGACGGGTCGGACGGATCGAGAATCACGCGTGCGCGACCACGCACGATGCCCGAGCAACCCGCATTTCCTTGCAGAACATCGCCCTTGGCAACGGGATCGACCTTCACTTCCACGCGCTTCGGCAACTCTTCGATTTGCGGAACGCGCTTGTCGCCTTCGACGAAGTACGGCGTTTCGAGTTCCCACAACGTCCGCCAACTTGTCTCACGCTCGGCCAACTTCTGCGTGAATGACTTCGGGTCGGCAACGAAGGCTTCGAGTTCATCGTTCAGCAGCATGAACACCTGCTTCTCGTGCGCGAGAGCCCCGGTTTCGGCATGACGCCGACCGAGTTCACGCATTGCCACGCGCGCCTCGTTCATCACGCGAATGCAGTTGGTCTTGCTTCGTTCGCGCCATGCGTTGAATCTGCGTCCCGACGTGGCAGCCAACTGAACCATTGTCGTGGCTTCGTCGTTGCCCTTGACGCGCTCGAGTGCTTCGGCAAGGGCTGCCGCTGAATCGGCAACGGTTCGTGCCGCAGCCTTCGAAGGATCGCCGTCGGCCCCCACCTGGCGCATCGCGTCGATCAGCGCAAGAGCCAACGCCGGCTTCGTTTCCCACACGTCGGAATAGAGGTCCCATTCGTTCGGCCCGCGCGAACCGAACTCATAGAGGAAATCCTCGAAACCCTGCTGAAACTCGGGCGAGTTCTGCGGCAAGCGCGACAACGCCCACATCGCAAGGCTCGGCGCGGCGGAGTCGACGTCGCCGGCTCCGGCGATGATGCGCACCATCAGGTCGGGAACGATCTGACCCAGAACGGTGGGACCCGTTGCGGTATTGGTCGACGTCATCACGTGATCGTCGAACATACGCCGATGCAAGGGGATCATCGATCGCGCGTATTCAATCAGTTCAGCGTCACTGGTCTCGGAGAGGTTCGGTCTGTTCGCCCGCGACTCTTTCGAGATGCGCTTCGACTCTTCGAGTTCCGGATATTCGGTGATGGTCAACGCCCAGTTGGCGCGGTCAGCAAGCTGCTTCGCAACGACTTCATTCGGATCGTCGGGGTGCGGCACGTACGGGGGCGTGTCGGGGCGCGTACCGAAGAAAGCCAAGTCGATGGGTTCGGCGCCGACACCCGCGCGCACGCCGAACAAGCGCACAACGGATGCATTCACGTAGAAGAACCCATTGAAGAACCCGCAGACGGGGTTGAAGCCTTCGGCATGCACTTCGTCGTGCAGAACCGAACCGTTGCGCACGTTCCCGTCGCGCCAACCTTCCATCGTTCCCGGCACGAAGGCCAGGCTCGCGCCGAGCGGACTGATCGGATCGGGCAACACATCACTCGCGTTCGAACGCGTGTAAACGGGGAACCGCTTGCTCGCGGATGTATCGGTGATCCAATTCGACATGGTGACTCCGGGAGTAGAGATCGCACCACACTGACGTGCGGCGAGGAGGGGTGTTAGCCCAGAACTGTAACGACTCCGCTGGAACCGTTCACCTCGAGCATTGCGCCGTCGGGGATGCGGCGCGTTGCGTCGGTCGCCGAGATGACGCAAGGAATTCCCAGTTCCCGACTGACGATGATCGCGTGACTCAGAGGCGCACCGACATCGACCACCACCCCGCCCGCCGGCACGAACAACGGCGTCCAGGACGGGTCGGTGATCGGAGCCACCAAGATGTCTCCGGGCTCGAGTGCGGTTGGATCGTTCGAGTCGAGAACGACGCGTGCGCGGCCCGTCACGGTTCCGGGACATCCGGGCATCCCCCGAAGAGTGTCGCCAACGGCGAGCCGCGAGGTCGACAAGGCACCGCGCGACTCCCAGTGGTCGGGATTCGTCGGCGTACCCACGAAAACGAACTGCGGAATCTTGGCGCAAAGCCGCTCGTACGTCGCGCGACGTTCACGCACCAGTCCCCGCCAGATTTCTGCTTGGTCCGAGTTCGCGGCAATGAGTTGCGACATCTCGTCTGCCTGGATGAAACCGAAATCCTCGACTTCGTCGAAGAATCCCTTTTCAACCATCCGCCGGCCGAATTCACGCATCGGCATGCGACATTCGTGAATCAATCGGATGTTGTTGGTCTTCGTTCGTTCGCGCGCCGGGATCCACGCCTGCGAAGCGGCGATGGCCACCGACAACTGACCGTGAACCGCAGCGTCGACACCGACAATCGCCAACAATGTTTCCGCCGCGCCTGCACGTTCGCGCGCGCGTTCGACGGTTTGGGCAGCCGGATCGGCAGACGATGGCGCGAGACGCATTCGTTCGATCGCCGCGAGCGCAAGTTGCGGACGAGTCTCCCAGCTCGACGAACGTGCTTCCCATTCGTTCGGCCCACGCGAACCGAAGTTGAGAATGAACTCGTTGAACATCGCGATGAACTGTTGAACTTCGGACGAGTCGTCGCCCGACAAACGCCGGATCAGCCCTTCGACACCACCATCGAACGCGGCGGTCAGTTTCGGAGAATTCGCGACGAGTCGCCCCATGGCCCACAGCACATGACTCGGCTCGGCCGAGTCGACCTCACCGAAACCTGCGATCAACGGAAGAACGAGGTCCGGACGACCGACCGCAGTTGCAATGCCCGAAATCATCCCTACCGGAACGGTGGCCATGTACGTCGTGAAGATGTGTTCCGCGAACAACCATTCGTGCCACGCGATCAGGTCGAGATATCGGTTCCACAGTTCTTCTTCGGTGAGTCGTGTGAGATCCGGTCGCGAACGTCGAAGCTCGATCGTGCGTTGTTTGTGCTCTGAGATGTTCTCGAGTTGATCAACCGAAGAAAACGCGAGCACGGAAGCAAACGTCGCCCCCACCTTTTCAGTGAGGTCGGGACGAACGTCTCCGACAGCTTCCACATAGGCGGGAATACCCGGTTGGGCACCGAAGAACTGTGCATCCATGTCTTGCCACGAGAGTCCGGGTGCGCGTTCGCCGAACAGACGAATGAGCGACGCATTCAGGTAGCAATATCCACCGACGACCCCCAACTGACAGAACTCATCGTCGGGAAACTCGGCAAGCTCGAAGGCACCCATGCGCTCCCATGCGGATCGCCATCCACGCTCTGCACGCCACAACCCTGTTCCGCTGGTGAGCGGTGTCACGGGGTCGGGGAACACCTCGCCAACGTTCGCCCGCGTGTAAATCGGAAACCGCGCCGACAGATCGGTGTCGGTGACGTAATAGCGGTTGTTGTCATTCATGCGCAGCACCCCCGTGTCGGCAACCTAGTCCTTTTGTCACACCCGTTTTTCCGGGCACGTTGCGCCCTTTCGAAGGGCGAGCGTGCAAACTTGCGCCGTGGAAAAACCGGCCGATCTCGCTTGGGGCGCATTCACCGACAACGCTCCGTGGACACTGCATCGCGACGGGTTGTCCTGGGCCGGTCACGCTGAAATTCTGCGTCGACAGGTACGCAACGAAATCCCGCAGCTCACGCGGCCCGGACGGGTTCCCCCCGTAGGGCGTCTGCTGAAAGTTGCTGGCGTCCTTGGATTTGCGGTGATTCCCTGGCTGGCTCGCAAGCGATTCAAGCGTTATCAGACGGTCGAGGCCAGTCGCGCCGATCTGTCGCTGCGGCTTCGTCGTGCTGTCGAAACCTTGGGCCCCACGTACATCAAGTTGGCGCAGATCATCTCGAGCGGCGAAGGGCTTTTTCCGGCCGAGTTGGTGAATGAATTCAAGAAGTGCCGTGACCAGGTTCCCGCCGAGCCGTTCGACGTGGTTCGCAAAACCATCGAGACAGATCTCGGAGCCCGTATCACCGACGTCTTCGTGCACATCGACACGACACCACTCGCCGCCGCGTCCATCGCGCAGGTTCATGCGGCAACGCTCGTTTCGGGCGAACCCGTCGTGGTGAAGGTGCAACGGCCCGAGATCGGTTCGCTGGTGAGGAAAGACCTGCGCGTCATGTCGTGGATCGCACCCTTCCTCATCGGGCGCATTCCGATCGCGGCACTCGCGAATCCGCCCGCACTCGTCGAACTGTTCGCTGAAACCATCATGGAGGAACTCGACTTCCGCATGGAAGCTTCGAACATGGTCGACGTCTCGGCCATGCTGCACAACCTGAACCAGACCGGCTACGTGGTGCCGCGCCCGCACCCGCAACTCGTCACGCGACGCATTCTCGTCATGGAACGTCTCCACGGATTCAACTTCGATGACGTTGAGGGAATGAAGGCAGCGGGAATCGACACCGAAGCCATCATTCGCACGGGGATGATCGCCTTCATGGAAGGCGCCATGATCGAGGGCATCTTCCACGGCGATCTCCACGGTGGAAACCTCTTCGTCCTGCCTGATGGGCGCACGGCTCTCCTCGACTTCGGAATCGTCGGACGCCTGGCAGGGCCTCGCCGCATCGCGTTCCTACGAATGATGCTCGGCGCAACAACCAACGATGTGAAGGGACAGGTCGCCGCGCTGCGCGACCTCGGCGCACTTCCCGCCGATGTCGACATCGATCGCGTGATCACCGACCTTCGCCTCGACCAACCGACCATTGATCCCACGACGTTGTCGGGCGAAGAACTCGTCAAGGAAGTACAGCGCATCGTGAAGGCGCTACTCGGCTACGGCGCCAGCATGCCGAAGGAATTGATGCTCTACGTGAAGAACATGGTGTTCCTCGATGGCGCAATTGCCCGTCTGGCACCCGATCTCGACATCCTTGCCGAACTCGCCACGATTTCGATGACCTTCGCCGAACGCCACGGCGAACGCATCGGCCGCGAACTCGGCTTTGCCGCCGACTCGTACGAAGTGAACCTCGACAGCGTGAAGGCCAGCCTCGGACTCGACTCCAGCGTGAACCGACTCACTTACCGCGAACTTCAACAGCGACGCGAGCTGATCAACAAGCGCATGCGCGACCACGTTCGCGGCTGAGACACTGCCGAAGGTCGACTACAGAACGACAACCGGCGTACCGATGGTCGCAAACTTCCACAAGAAGTCGGCGTCTTCCTTCGCCTGACGCTGACACCCACCGGACAAACGCGTGCCGAGTTCCTCTTCGGTTTGGTACACGGTTCCGTCGTTGCGATGCACGGGAATCTGATGGAAGCCGATGGCACCGATGTCGGTCTTCATCCAACGCACCATTTTCTTCAAAAAGGCCTTGCCGTTCCACGCCGTGGTGATTTCCGACTTGCTGTACACCTTGTGCGTTCCGGGCATTTCGTTGTTGTAGCGACTACCCGACACCAGCCACGAGCGGATGATCGTGCCGTCTTTGTCAACGGCCCACACTCGCTGACCGCTGCGGTCGTACACGAGGCGCCGCCCGGATCCGGAATTCGCCGGCAGAGCAGGCGCATCGGCACCGGTTGACGCAACCGACGACAAGACGAAACCCATCGAGTCTTTCGCGCCGGGTGCGGGGCGTGGGGTGCGCACGACGTTGAGTTTTTCCTCGGGCCAAATTCCAAGGACAATTGCAGTTTCGCGACCCACTTGCCCGTCGACGAACAATGCCTTCTCGGTCTGCATGTCGACGATGGCCTTGCGGGTTTTTGCGTCGAACACTCCCGATGGCTTTCCCTTCAACCATTGCGTGCGGACCAAAGCTTTCTGTACACACACCACGGCTGCGCCGGAATCACCCGAGCGCATCGTCTTTGCCGGGATCGTGCAATCGTCGGGAACGTCTTCCTCGCCAACGAGGTCGACAACGGTCGTCGACGATGCCACAGGTGGCGAAGAACTCATTGCGGCGATGGTCGACTGAACCGCAACGTCGCCGTCCGAATTGCCACCGGATGAACCGCCGATCGCCAGCCACACACCGCCGACAACGACGATGACCCCGAGCATGAGGAACTGCTTCGCATGCAGATCGTTCGAGCGTGGCAAATTCCTCATTGGCTCCCAAATCTAATTGTCTGCTACGAATTTGAGGTGCGTCTCGTGGTGGCCCGTTGCAGCGTGAAATACGAAGGAAGGCTCGAATCAAGCCTCGGCGAAGCGACGCGGCTCATCATGGTCAAGGCCGATGGCTGCGTCGCCATTCACGCCGACGGAGGCGCGTACAAACCGTTGAACTGGATGAATGCCCCGAACACGATCACGGAGCGCGACACCGAGTGGATCGTGTCGAACACAAAAGGTGAAACCCTCACCGTCACTTTCCACGAAATCTTCCTCGACACATCGCATCATCTCGGCGAAGACCCGGGGCTCTTGAAAGATGGTGTCGAGGCGCACCTTCAGGAACTTCTCGCCGCACTACCCGAATCGATCGAAGAGGGCCTCACGTTGATTCGGCGCGAGTACCCCACCGCCATCGGACCGATCGATCTTCTTTGTCGCGATCGCGATGGCAACACGGTTGCGGTCGAGGTGAAGCGCCGCGGCGAAATCGACGGTGTCGAACAGTTGGGCCGCTACCTCGAATTTCTCTCGAAGGATTCATCCCTCGGCGAAATCCGCGGAATCTTCGTGGCACAAGTCATCAAACCGCAGGCGAAAACCCTCGCAGGCGAACGCGGCATCGCCTGTGTCGAAGTGGACTACGACGCACTACGCGGACGCAAGCCCGACGAACTCACTCTGTTCTAGAAGACCGGCCGACGAACAAGTTCGATTGAAGAAGCAATCGGAATCCGGCAAGTGCGTTTGCATATCGACGAGGATCGCCCGCTTCGATAACGAGGCCTGCGGTGATTGCATCGAATGTGTCGACAAATATCGAGTGATCACGGCGCGAGAGAATCCCATCACGAATGGCCGCTTCGCCTATTCGATTGATCATCTCGTAGCGGATATCGTTGTTCCCTTGCCGCAGCGACGCGACTTCGGGATGCCGTTGGGAGTCGACGCGGGCGCTCAGTACGAAAAGCGTAAGGTCTTCTTCCGCTTCGTGCATGGTCTTGACGGTGACGAAAAAAGCATCCACAAATTCTTCAAATGTCGAACAACCCACCAAGCCGGGAAGAATCCACTCGTCGTACATCACCGACGTCACGTCATCCAACACAGCGGCATAAAGATCGATCTTCGATGGGAAGTAGTGGTAGATCGTCGCCACGGTGTAGCCGGTGCGCAGTTGCAGTTCGCGATAGGTAGTTGCGACGTACCCCAATCGTGAAAAGGCCGAACGCGCACCTCGCAAGATCGCGATCTTGGTTTCTGCACTACTCGACTCAGAGGGTCTGCCAAGTTGCCTTTTGCCCGATGATTTCGGGGCCGGACGTTCACGCACACCAATGGTCTACCAGTGCCTCTTGTAATAAAACGATCGTTCTACTAATTTCACTTCGGGGACAAACGAGGGGGACTTCCACGATGTACGAGCGCCTGTTCGAACAGTTGGACATAGCTGGCACCACAATTCCGAATCGAGTGGTGAGGTCGGCGCATTCGACGGGTGCTCCTTGGGTCGACAAGGGCGACGACTTCATTGAGTACCACCTTGCTCGCGCGAAGGGCGGCGTCGGAATGTCGATTCTGGAAATCGCCGGCGTAATGCCAATGACTGCAACATCGATTCCGGTGTACGAGGAACGAGTTGTCGATCACTACAAAAAGCTCATGGACAAGATTCGCCCAACCGGCATGAGAGTCTTCCAACAGCTCTGGCACGGCGGGAGTGCGCGCGCCCTCCCCGGATTGACACCATGGTCCGCCAGCGATGTTCCGAATCCCATCCGCCAGGTCGTACCGCGACCGATGACCAAGACGATGATCGATGATCTCGTCGGCGCATTTGCGCTCGCTGCACGGCGCGTCAAAGAAGGCGGACTCGACGGAATCGAGATTCACGCAGCCCATGGTTATTTGTTCGGTCAATTCTTGTCGCCGGCCACGAATCGTCGCACGGACGACTATGGCGGACCGCTCGAAAATCGTGTGAGGCTCCTCAGCGATGTACTGAAGGCATGTCGAGCCGAAGTTGGCAAGGAATTTCCGATCGGCATTCGCCTCAGCTCTGACGAGCAGGTTGAGGGCGGGCTCCATCCCGAAGACACTGCAAAAATCGTTGCACTCGTGGAGCCGGATGTTGACTTCGTTGACATCTCGTTCAGTAGCTACTACCGCTTCTACAAAATCATCTCAACCCTTGATGACCCACTCGGTTACGAGCTTCCGTTCAGTTCGCAAGTCACCCGTTTGACAACTCGCCCAACTTTGGTGACGGGGCGGATCATGACCCTCGAAGATGCAAATCGCGTCGTCGAGAGCGGAATTGCCGACATGGTCTCCATGGTTCGCGCATTGATTGCCGACCCGGAACTCGTGGCCAAAGCAAGAACCGGCCGTGACGAAGAAATTCGCCCGTGCCTCGGCACCAGCCAGGGGTGTGTCGGGCAACTGATGACGACGGGGCGACTCGCCTGCATCGTCAACCCCTCGGCCGGAAAGGAGACTACGACCCCCTGGGAGACTCCAACGCCCGCGCCAAAGTCCAAAAAGATTGTTGTCGTTGGCGGCGGACCTGCCGGACTCGAATCTGCACGAATCGCAGCTTTGCGCGGCCACGAGGTTCATCTCTTCGAGATGCGCAAGGAATTGGGCGGACAGGTTTCAATTGCCGCTTCGGCACCACATCGCTCAGATCTCGCGGCGCTTCCACGTTTCTTGGCAGCTGAATGCTCGCGACTCGGAGTTCACGTACACCTGGGTGTGCCCGTCGACCCCGACATGGTCCACGCCGAGCAACCTGACGAGGTCATCATCGCCACCGGATCCACACCTCGACGTGACGGATTCCAAACCTGGCGACCTGCCAGCCCGATCATCGGTCACGACCTGCCTCACGTTTACTCGACGTGGGACGTGTTCGGTTTTGGTGGACGCGCGAAGATTGGCCGAACAGCGGTCGTGATCGATGATGGCGGAGATTTCGACGCCATTTCCGTGGCCGAGAAACTCATCGAGGGTGGAGCACACGTCACTTTCGTCTCCACTGGTGACTTCATGGGACAAAAGATTCCGTTCCCGCCGCAAACCGTCTACTCATCTCGCGAACGACTTGTCGCAGCCGGTGTGGAATTCTTGACCAACATGTCGGCGGTCGAAGTAACAACTTCGCACGTTGAAGTCGAAGCCCTCGGAGCCGTCAAACGCCACAGGATTCCCGCCGACACAGTGGTTCTTTCGGGAATGAACCACCCAAATCGCGAACTGTTCGACGCGCTGGAAGGCGCAACTTTCGGACTTCATCTCATCGGCGACGCCGTCGGTGGCAAGTCGATACTCGAAGCCGTCTCACAGGCAACCCAACTCGTCCGATCGATATAGGGGAAATGATGTCCAACAAGTCTCAACACAGAGCCGACCGTTCGCCAGGTTTGAGTTACGCCGAAATATTGAAATCCGACACCCACCCGGTATCCGAAATTTGGCGAACGGAATCGCCCGTTGACTACGGCACCGAGGATCAGGCAGCCGACGTTTATACCGACCGCCGGTACCACCAACTTGAAATGGACAAAATCTGGTTGAAGGTGTGGCAATTTGCGTGTCGGGAAGAGCACATTCCGAACGTTGGCGATACCGAGGTGTACGACATCGGAAAATATTCGGTGCTGATTGTGAGAACCAGCACCGACGAAATCAAGGCATATCCGAACGCTTGCCTTCACCGCGGACGTCTTCTGCGCGACTGTGCCGGTCACGCCACCGAACTACGGTGCCCTTACCACGGTTTTACATGGAGTCTCGAAGGACGTTTGAAAACGGTTCCTGCCGAATGGGATTTCCCGCAAGTCAAGAAGGACGAGTTCTCGCTCACAGGACTCCCCGTCGGTCGATGGGGTGGTTTCGTCTTCATCAGCTTCGACCCGAATGTCGAACCTTTCGAGGAATTCCTCGGCGAACTTCCGACCCACTTTGCGAATTACCGACTCGATGAACGCTTCGTCGAAGCCCACGTCGCCAAGATCATGCGATGCAACTGGAAGACCGCTCAAGAAGCATTCATGGAGGCGTACCATCTCGCAACCACCCATCCCGCGATAATCACGGGCACGGGCGATTGCAATTCGCGGTACGACGTGTTCGGTAATTTTGCACGCGCTGTCACCCCCACGGGAACCCCCAGCCCGCATCTCATGTGGGACCCATCCGAACAGGAGATGCTCGATGCAATGCTCGACCGCGGGCTCGACGAAGATCGCGTGGGTATCGTTCCTCAAGGCAAAACGGCTCGCGAGATCGCCGCTTTTGCGGCTCGCGCACGAGTCTCACAGGCTGCCGACCCCGCGTGGGTCGAGACGCTCTCCGATGCAGAGATGATCGACAGCATCTATTACACCCTCTTCCCGAACTTTCACCCTTGGGGCGGTTTCAACCGCATCGTCTATCGATTCCGGCCCTATGGTGACGACCACGAAATGTCGATCTTCGAGACGCTTTACCTCTCGCCCTTCAAGGGCGAGAGGCCGCCACCAGCTGCAGTGCACTGGATCGGACCCGACGAAAGCATTCTCGACGCGCACGAACTCGGCTTCCTTGCGAGAGTCTTCGACCAAGACACGTTCAACATGCCCCAAGTGCAGCGCGGCATGCACACTCTTCAACTTGTGAAGCCAGGCGTGACCTTGGCGCGGTATCAGGAAACCAAGATCCGCCATTTTTTCAGTCTCTACGCCGAATATTTGGAACGGTGATCGTCGATGCATCAGATCGTTCATCCATTGAGTCGAGCAATCTACGAGGCTGTAGCACTTGACTTGATCAAGGTCACCAAAGACGGCCGTGAGGGCTTCTACACGCGCGACGGAGAATACTTGTCCGGCCCACTGAAGCAATCGGTTGACCCCGAGATGTGCCGATGGGTTGCCAGTTATATGGAACACAAACACGCGGGTGTTGGCACGTCTGCACGCGATCGAGCTGGTTCATTCGCGGCGCTGAAGGACGACCAACAATGAATAACCCTTTCGATTGTGCGCTGACCGGTGTCGAACCGTCGATGCCAGAGATCGCATCCCGCATCGCCATTAGTCAGGTACTCATGCGTTACGCGCGCGGAATCGATCGCGGCGACCGAGACCTCATCAAATCGGTTTACCACGAGGGCGGCACCGACGACCACGGGAGTTTTGTGGGGTCTGGCACAGACTTCGCCGACTTCATTGTCGACGCAATGAACGCTGTCGGAGGGACCGGACAACACCACATCTCGAATGTCTTGATCGAGTTTCAAGACGAGAACAGCGCGTTCGTCGAGAGTTACTACCTGGCGATGCACCCGTATCCGAACGCGAACGGTCAAATCGAATTGGCATTCGTCGGCGGGCGGTATCTCGATCGCTTTTCCCGACGGAACGGTCGATGGGCAATCGATGCGCGAAAGGTAACTTTCGACTGGACTCGCGAGTCAGTGCCGGGTCCCGAATGGACTCGAGCCGCGGACTTCACCGGCGGCACTCGAGACGAGACCGATGCCTCGTGGCAGTGGTTCTCCTGACCGATTGCCCCACGGGCGCAATTCTCGCGACCGGATGCCAGTCGGAAGCAATGGCAGACACGTGCTTACTTGAAGCGGACAAGTCCTTGGTCGAGCACGGTGCGGTCGCCCACTGACGTGGTGAATACGGCTTCGCCCGCGCCGGTGTTCCAGATCGACACGGTGAGTTCCTCGCCGGGGATGACCGGCGAAGCAAAGCGCCCTTCGATGTGAGTGAAGCGTGATGCATCGTTGTCGCACAGCGACTTCAAAAGTGCACGACCGGT
>JBEBAF010000042.1:0-5148 GCA_041159045.1 Actinomycetota bacterium | reverse complement strand
GCCTGCCAAGACGTCAGGTCGATCGTGGTTTCAAGACGCAAGGTTTCGCACACGACGGTGTCGAGACCTTCTTCGTGCATGATCAGTGGCAACTCGTAAATGTTGCGCGCATCGGCAGCGTTGATGACATTTGCTTCGGGAACGTCGCACTGATTCGAAATCTTGCGCTTCAGACTTTGACTGATCGGCTCTTCGCTGCGTGCGACGATCACATCGGGTTGAATACCGCGGCTTCGCAACTCGGTGACGCTGTGCTGCGTGGGCTTGGTCTTCTGTTCGCCGCTCGGCCCGATGAACGGAACAAGAGTGACGTGGATGTAGCAGACGTTGTCGCGTCCGGCCTGGTTCTTGAACTGACGGATCGCCTCGAGAAAAGGCAGAATTTCGATGTCACCCACGGTTCCGCCGACCTCGGTGATCACCACATCGACATCGTCGGTCGACACGCGGTGGATACGACGCTTGATTTCGTCGGTGATATGCGGAATCACCTGAACTGTTTTGCCGAGGTAGTCGCCGCGCCGTTCTGCCGCGAGAACCGCTTGATAAATCGAACCGGTCGTCGCATTCGATGAGCGACTGAGATTCTCGTCGATGAAACGTTCGTAGTGACCAAGATCGAGGTCGGTTTCGCCACCGTCATCGGTGACGAACACTTCACCGTGCTCGAAAGGGTTCATCGTGCCCGGATCGACGTTGATGTACGGATCGAGCTTCTGCATGGTGACGCGAAGACCACGCATCTTCAAAAGACGACCGAGCGACGAAGCGGTGAGGCCCTTGCCGAGCGAGCTCGCAACCCCACCGGTTACGAAAATGTGCTTCGGCATGAATTCCTCCCGTCAGAGCGTGTGCAACAGCACGACGGGATATCAGAATAACACCAATCTCCAAGGGGCAGAGAATCTGCCCCTATACGCGCCGAACAACCAACGTCAGTTTGCAAGCATCTCTGCAGCGGTTGTTCTGGCGGCAGTTTGCGCTTCTCCGCCCGAGAGCATTCGAGCCACTTCGTCGACCCGCTGATCGTGCGTCAACACTGCGGCACTGGCAAATGTCACGTTCTTGCGAACTGATTTCGAGATACCGATCTGCACATTTGCGCGCGCCGCCACCTGCGCCAAATGCGTGACAACGAATACCTGGTGATCCTTCGAGACCTCTCGCAGTGCGTTACCGACGGCGACCGCCGCGCTTCCACCAATTCCGGCGTCGACTTCATCGAAGACCAGCGTCGGTGGCGCCTGAGTCAGCACGAGACGCAAGGCCAGCATCACGCGGGCGAGTTCCCCGCCCGACGCCACTTTGCTGAGCGGAGCAGGAGGATTCCCGGGGTTCGTGCTGATGAGGATGGCCACGCCGTCGCCGGCCGGGTCGGATTCGCCGGATGGCACCGAGATCTCGACCAGTGCGTTCGGCAGGGGCAATTCGCGCAGCCTTGTTTCGACGGCCTTGGCCAACTTGGGGGCCGCCTTGCGCCGCGCCGCCGCAACGGTGCGTCGGGCGGCCAAAAGTCGAAGCTCAACGTCGGATCGCTGGTTCTCGAGCTCGCGGGCCCGTTGTTCGTGGGACTCCAAGTCGATCAATCGCTTCTCGGCTTCGGCACCGTAACGGATGACGTCGACAAGTTCGGGACCGTATTTGCGGCAGAGGTCGCGCAACACCTTGCGCCGTTCCCCCACCGCCGCAAGACGATTGGGGTCTTCATCCAACGCCTCGGTGATGGCGCGGGCCTCGGCTGCGAGGTCGTCAACCTCGGCCGCCACCGAGCCCAAGCGCACGGCCAGGTCGGCGCCCAAGAGTCGTCCTTGGAGAAGGGCGAGAGCCCGGCGGATGAGGTCACTGGCGGAGCCTTCCTCGACGAGGAGATCACGCATTCCGTTGAGCGCTTCCCTGTTCGCCGTGACGTCGCCCAGGAGTTCTTCTTCCTTGCGCAGCTCGAGATCTTCATCCGGCGACACGACCGCCGCATCGTTGATCTCGGCGACCTGGAATCGCAAGAGATCGATTTCCCGGTTGCGCGACTGTTCGTCTCCGCCAAATTGAGCGAGGCCGGCATCGATTTTCGACAGCTCGGCCTTGAAACGCGAGATTGGTTCGAGGTCGATCTTCCCGAACGCGTCGAGCGCGGACCGTTGGGCGCGTTCGCCGAGGAGACTCTGATGTGCGTGCTGGCCGTGCAGATCGACCAGACGAGCGCCCGTTTCCGCAAGGCCACCAACCGTTGCGAGGTTTCCGTTGATGTACGCGCGCGACCGGCCGTCGGCAGGAATCACACGACAGAGAATCACCTCGTCGTCGGTTTCAGGATCGATGAATCGACCCTCGACGCGCGCCTCGTCGCAACCGTGTCGCACCATTCCACCATCGCTGCGACCACCAACGAGAAGGTTGATCGCTTCGATGATCATCGTCTTGCCGGCACCCGTTTCACCCGTGAATGCGGTGAAACCAGCGCCGAATTGAATGGTGACCGAGTCGATGATTCCGAGATTGCGAATATTCAGCTCGGCGAGCACTAATCGACCCCCAGGCCGAACTTCTCTCGGAGGATCTGGTGGAATCCGCGTCGACCCACCTGGATGAAGCGTGCGATGTGAGGATCGGCGGTCACAACGACAACATCGTCGGGATCGAGAGCAACGAACTGCAGCCCATCAACCGCAAGGCTGACCGAGCGATGACCACGGACCGAGATTGACACCGTTTCAGCCGGGTCGAGAACGAGAGCCCGGTCGAAGAGCATGTGCGGAGATACGGGCGTGAGGATGAGCGCACGATGGGCTGGCGATACGACGGGTCCACGGGCCGACAACGAATAGGCCGTGGAACCCGTGGGGGTTGCCACGATCAGACCATCGGCCGAATACGTGGCGAAATGCGCGCCATCAATGGCGACCTCGAGACGCACCGTGTGCCCTGATTCGACCTTTTCAACAACCATCTCGTTCAACCCGCGCAATGTGTGCCGAGTGCCGTCGACTTTGGTCACCTCGACCCGCAGCAACATGCGTTCGTCGATCGAACCGTCGACCGGCATGGAACCGCCGTGAAGCGACTCGAGAACGGCGAACACTTCTTCGGGCTCGATTGTCGTGAGATAACCAAGCGTTCCGCAGTTGACCCCCAAAACGGGTGCACGCGAATCACCAACCAGCTGGACCGCCCGCAGTACCGTGCCATCGCCGCCGAGAGACACCACAAGATCAACGTTCGACATGTCGGAATCGCTGATGGCCACGCCTCGATCGGCAGCCCAAGTGCGGATGGCCGCAGCAGTAGAGACGGCATCGTCGCGTTCGGGGTTGACCACCAACCCGAGCACACGCAATTCGATCGAACCGTTCACTGCCTTCATTGTGACCCAACGGTGGAGCACTTGGCCCACACGAAGTATTCGCGATTGCCCTCGGTACCCGTAATCGGGGATTCGCACCGCCCCACGACCCGTGCGGAACCGCCCGCCAACGCCGCTTCCACGGCCTCGATGGCCCGTAGGCGAACTGACTCGTCGACGACCACCCCACCAACCGGCACATCGGCCCGTGGTGCTTCGAATTGCGGCTTCACGAGAATCACCAGGTCGGCACCGGGTGCGGCAAGTTCAACAAGGTGGCGGGCAATCTGCGCAGACGACGTGAAACTGAGGTCGGCGACCACCACGCCGGCACCGGTTTCGTAGCCCGACACCCCGGCCAACTTGTCGCCATCGACGGCAAGAATGTTCGTGGATTCCCAACTCGTCACGCGCCCGTCGGTTGCCATCTTGTGATGCAACTGCGCCCGACCCACGTCGATGGCAATCACGTGTTGCGCCCCGCGCTGAAGTAGGCAGTCGGTGAAGCCCCCCGTCGAGGAACCGGCATCGAGACACAGCCGTTGGGACACATCGATACCGAAATGTTCGAGAGCGCCCTCGAGTTTCAGACCACCGCGCGACACGAACCGGGCGGGCGGCGCAATGACGGCAATCGAATCGGACGCGGCCACGAGAGACGCCCCGTTTGCAACAACCGCACCATTCACGCGCACACGATTGGTCGCGAGAACCTCGTTCACGTCTTCGACGTCGGCCAAACCACGACGCACGATCTCTTCTCGGAGTGCCCGACGCGCCGCCATTCAGTCCGCCAAGAGTTGGCGGGCGATTGCCGCAAAGTTGTCGCCCGTCAGATCGAAGTCGATGCCGTCGACCGGTCCGCTACACGGCTCGAGAACACCCGACCACACCTGCGCATATTTGACTCCGAGCGAACGCGCGAAGCCTCCGTCGGTGCTCGGACGATCACCCACCATCACCTCGATGCGTCCGTCAACGTACGGCACCAGAGAACGAGCCATGTGCGCCATGGGATCGAAGGGTTTTCCGGCGACAGTCGGTTCTTTTCCGCTGGCATAAGCAAAGGACGCGAGCATCGAGCCACCTCCGGGCCAAGCGCCTTCGGCAGTTGGATACAGCGCATCATCGTTCGTACCAACGAGCCTCGCACCCTTCAGCAACGATTCGGTTCCGATACGCAAAGTGTCGAAACCGAAAGTTCGATGAAAGGCAACAACGACGACGTCGACCTCGGGGGCGCTTCCGACCCGGCTGCGATCTTCGTCTTCGATCACGTCGTGAACGTCGATCACGTCGACGCCGTGGTCACGCAGGGCCTTCAGCACCCCGGGACCTGCACACACGAGCGCGCGCTCTCCAGGCCGCACAAGCAGTGTCGAGGCCATTGCACTGGTGATCACGTTTCCCCTGGCTTCAATGCCGAAGCCGGCCAATTTGGCTTCCTGCTCCTCGGGCGTCGCAGATCCATTGTTGGTCACGAAAACGACCCGCCATCCGGCACTCTGCAATTGCGCCACCGCTTCTGCCGAGCCCTCGATCGCGGTGTGTGTCCGCCAAATCACGCCGTCCAGATCGCTGAAGACCACGCCAACGGGCTGAGATGTTTTGCCAACCCCCGCGTCACCTGCCACCCTTAGAGTGTGCCCCGTTTCGAACCCTTTGCCGCGCTTCGCTACCACGATGCCAACAGCCGCCTGCTGGAATTGTCCGCCCCTCCGTACGACGTTCTCAGCGCCGACGACCGCGCCGGCTACGCCGCACGCGACCCGCGCAACATCGTGCACATCGACTGCCCGCTCGAAGAAGAC
>JBEBAF010000041.1:0-6595 GCA_041159045.1 Actinomycetota bacterium | reverse complement strand
CCACACCCGAAGGTCCGTTGCACCTCGACGAAACCCTCACTCGTGCGAAGTTTCAGGAGATGACGAGCGACCTCATCGAGCGTTGCCGCATTCCGTTCGAGCAGGCCATCAAAGATGCCGGACTCTCCAAGGGGCAGATCAACCACGTCATTCTTGTCGGCGGTTCCACTCGTATGCCGGCGGTGCAGGATCTCGTGCAGTCGCTCACCGGCAAGGAGCCGAACAAGTCGGTCAACCCCGACGAAGTCGTCGCCGTTGGTGCTGCGGTACAGGCCGGCGTTCTGAAGGGTGACGTGAAGGACGTTCTCCTCCTCGACGTCACTCCCTTGTCGCTCGGTATCGAAACCAAGGGCGGTGTCATGACGAAGCTCATCGAGCGCAACACCACGATCCCGACACGCCGCACCGAGGTGTTCACCACGGCGGAAGACATGCAGCCGTCGGTCGAGATCCACGTCCTGCAGGGTGAGCGGGAAATGGCCGCGTACAACAAGACGCTCGGCAAGTTCCAGCTCGTCGATCTTCCGCCCGCGCCACGAGGCGTTCCGCAGATCGAGGTCACCTTCGACATCGACGCGAACGGCATCGTGCACGTGTCGGCCAAGGATCGCGCGACGAACAAGGAACAGTCGATGACCATCACCGGTCAGTCGTCGCTCGACAAAGACGCCATCAATCAAATGGTGAAAGATGCCGAAGCGCATGCCGACGAAGATCGCAAGCGTCGCGCCGAAGCGGAAGTTCGCAACAACGCCGACTCGCTGGTGTACCAAACCGAAAAAGTTCTGCGCGAGCAGGGCGACAAAGTGTCGGCGGAAGAAAAATCAGCCGTGGAAACACCGCTTGCCGATCTGAAAACGGCTTTGGCCGGAACCGATATCGATGGCATCAAGAATGCAACCGAGAAGTTGATGTCGGCGAGTCAGGCATTCAGCCAGAAGTTGTACGAGGCAGCCGCACGCGACACGAACGCCGCGGGTACCTCGGCAAGTGGCCAGTCGGCAGGCAACGACGACGACATCGTCGATGCCGAAATCGTCGACGAGAAGTGACGCATCAGCGACATGACTGACGAAACGATCAACCCAACAGCCGAGTCGCCGGAAGCTTCCGACGGCGATGCTGCGGTCGAGGAAATCGTTGATCCTCTGGTGGCCGAACGTGACGCCGCGGTTGCGCAACGCGATGAATACAAAGACATTGCGTTGCGCCTACAGGCCGACTTCGAGAACTATCGCAAGCGCGCAGCCGCACAGATGACCGACGAAGTCGATCGGGCGTCGGGGAAGATTGCCGAAGCGCTGCTTCCCGTTCTCGACGCCTGTGAAGCTGCCTTCGGTCACGGAGTCGAGGGTGTCGAGCCGGTGTGGTCGGCGCTCATCGGTGCTTTGCAGAAGCAAGGTCTCGAAGCACTCGATCTGCAGGGCAAGCCCTTCGACCCCGAGCTGGCCGAAGCCGTGATGCACGAACCCGCCGACGAGGCGGGTGCCGAAACCATCGTGGTCGAGGTTCTGCGCACGGGCTACCGCTGGAAGGGTCGTGTACTGCGTGCCGCCATGGTGAAGGTCAAGGGATAACCGAATGGCACCGCAACGCGAGTGGTTCGAAAAGGACTACTACGCGGTGCTCGGCGTGTCGCAGTCGGCCACCGCGAAGGAAGTCACGAAGGCGTACCGCAAGCTCGCCCGTGAACTGCATCCCGACGCGAACCCCGGCAATGCCGCAGCAGAAGAGCGCTTCAAAGAAGTGTCGGCGGCCTACGACGTTCTCGGCGACGAGGAGAAACGCAAAGAGTACGACCAGGTTCGCGCAACGGGCCCGATGGGCTTCGGAGGCGACGGCGGCCAGGGCGGTTTTCGTTTCGACGCGGGTGATGGCATCGGCGATCTCCTCGGCCAGATGTTCGGTGGTCGCGGACGCGGTGGCGCACGCGGCACCGGCCCGCAACGCGGCTCCGACATCGAAGCGTCGCTCACGCTCGACTTCAACGACGCTGCTCATGGCATCACCACCACGTTGCACCTCACGTCCGAAGCGTCGTGTGCAGGATGCGGCGGAAACGGCGCCCGCGCCGGGACGACCCCGCAACCGTGTCCGCAATGCGGTGGGCGCGGTGCGGTTGATTCGAACCAGGGCTTCTTTTCGTTTTCCTCGCCGTGCCAGCGCTGCCAAGGTCGGGGCGTGATCATCGAATATCCGTGTGTGTCGTGTCGTGGCTCCGGTATCGAACATCGGGCACGCGAAGTGAAGGTGCGCATTCCCGCCGGAGTCGACAATGGCCAGCGCATCCGCTTGAAAGGTCGCGGCGCACCCGGGCGCAACGGTGGACCAGCGGGTGATCTTCTCGTCGAATGTCGTGTCACTGCCCATCCGCTGTTCACGCGCGACGGACTCAACTTGCACGTGCGCATTCCGGTTGCTTTTCACGAAGCCGTTCTCGGCGCCGAGGTCAGCGTGCCCACGCTCGATGGCCAAAGCGTGACCCTGAAGATCAAAGAAGGAACCCAGCCGGGCACCAAACACCGCGTGAAGGGTCGTGGCATCGCAACCGACGCGAAGACGGGAGATCTCATCGTCACGGTCGACGTGGCCGTCCCGACGAAGTTGTCGAAAGACGAACGTCATGCGATCGAGGCATTGGCGGCCGTCGCCGCCGATCCGAGAGGCAAGTAGGCGATCGACATGGCACGGCAACGCGAAGAACAGCAGACCGTCTACGTCATTTCCGTGGCAGCGGAACTCGCGGGAATGCATCCCCAAACGCTGCGTATTTATGAAAGGCGTGGACTCGTCAATCCCGGTCGCACGAGCGGTGGTAATCGTCGGTACACCGAAGCCGACATTGCGCGCCTGCGTCGCATTGCGCAATTGGCGGCCGAGGGTCTGAACCTCGAAGGCATTCGCATGGTGATGCAGCTCGAAGAAGAAGTGGTTGCACTTCGTGAACAGTTGGCGGAACTTCGTGGGCAGACGGCAACGTCGCCACAGCGCGGAGAGATCGTGCCGCTACGTCAGGCGGTCGTCGTGTTCGGCCAACGGCCGAGCATTTTCGATCGTGATCGGTACTGAGTCGGCGAGAAGGGAAGAGGAGGCACAGCAATGAGCATCGACCCGAAGAAGTGGACACAGAAAACACAAGAAGCCGTCACGGCGGCCGTCGAGGATGCGCGCGGGCGCAGCAACCCCGAGCTCACTCCCGATCACGTGATGGCGGCACTGTTGCGTCAGGACGGAACGATCGTCCCCGCGATCCTTCAGTCAGTCGGTGTTGCACCCTTGATGTTGCGGAACAAGGCCGACGAAGCCGTTGGGAAATTGCCGAACGCATACGGCGGTGAAGAACCGCGGATGAATCGTGAGTTGAACAACGTGTTCGCAAACGCCGACAAATTGCGCGGCGATTTGCGCGACGATTATCTGTCCGTCGAACACCTTCTCTATGCGATGAATCAAAGAGTCGGAGTTGGTAGCGACGAATTGCTCGAAGCGTTGCGCAAGGTGCGCGGCTCGCATCGCGTGACCTCCCAAAATCCCGAAGAACAGTTCCAGGCACTCGAAAAGTACGGCCAAGACCTCACGGCACGTGCACGCGAAGGAAAGATCGATCCCGTCATTGGTCGTGACGACGAGATTCGACGTGTCATTCAGGTCTTGTCACGTCGCACGAAGAACAACCCGGTTCTCATCGGTGAGCCCGGCGTCGGCAAAACGGCGATCGTCGAAGGACTGGCCCGTCGCATCGCCGACGGCGACGTGCCCGAGGGTCTGAAGAACAAGCGTCTGGTTGCACTCGACATCGGCTCGATGCTCGCCGGTGCGAAATACCGCGGCGAGTTCGAAGAACGTCTGAAGGCGGTGCTCAAGGAAATCATCGATGCCGAAGGCGATGTCATCACCTTCGTCGACGAAATACACACGCTCGTCGGCGCAGGCGGGGCGGAAGGAGCGATGGACGCCGGCAACATGATCAAACCGATGTTGGCCCGTGGCGAACTGCGAATGATCGGCGCAACGACTCTCGACGAATACCGCAAGTACGTCGAAAAGGATCCCGCCCTCGAACGCCGATTTCAACAGGTGTACGTCGGCGAACCGACAGTTCAGGACACCATCGCAATTCTGCGTGGCCTGAAGGAACGCTACGAAGTGCACCACGGTGTGCGCATCCAAGACAGCGCGCTCGTCAGTGCGGCGGTTTTGTCGAACCGGTATCTCACCAATCGTTTCCTTCCCGACAAGGCAATCGACCTTGTCGACGAAGCGGCGAGCAAGTTGCGCATCGAGATCGATTCATTGCCGACCGAAATCGACGTCGTCGAGCGCCGGATACTTCAACTCGAAATCGAGAAACTGGCGCTCGAAAAAGAAACCGACGTCGCGTCAAAAGAACGACTCGAGACCCTGAACGTCGAACTCGGCGAACTTCAGATGCAGACAGCTGAGATGAAAAAACACTGGGATGCCGAACGTGAGGCGATTGCGGCGATTCGCACACTGAAAGAAGAACTCGAATCGCAACGCAGTGTCGTTGAACGCGAAACCGATCTCGAGAAGGCCGCGGAAATTCGTTACGGGCGAATCCCCGATATCGAGCGGCGTATCTCCGACGCAACCACGCACCTCGACGTTCTGCAGTCGACGAAGCGAATGTTGAAAGAAGAGGTCGATGCCGAGGACATCGCCGAGGTCGTGGGGAAGTGGACGGGGATTCCCGTCAGTCGGTTGATGGAAGGCGAGATGCACAAGCTCGTGCGGCTCGAAGATCTCCTGCACCAACGCGTCATCGGTCAGGATGACGCCGTCACCGCGGTTGCAAACGCCGTACGCCGGAGCCGTGCAGGTCTGTCCGACCCGAATCGACCAATCGGTTCATTCATGTTCCTCGGACCCACCGGCGTTGGGAAGACCGAACTTGCACGCGCGCTCGCCGAGTTCTTGTTCGACGACGAACGCGCGATGGTGCGCATCGACATGGCGGAGTACATGGAGAAGTTTTCCGTCAGTCGACTCATCGGTGCGCCTCCGGGATACGTCGGATACGACGAAGGCGGTCAGCTGACCGAGGCCGTTCGTCGACGCCCTTACAGCGTCGTCTTGCTCGATGAAATCGAAAAGGCGCACCCTGAAGTGTTCAATGTGTTGTTGCAGGTACTCGACGACGGTCGACTGACCGACGGTCAGGGTCGCACGGTCGATTTCACGAACGTCGTCCTCATCATGACGAGCAACCTCCCGGGCGACCCGATCGAATATTTCCGTCCCGAATTCATCAACCGCGTCGACGAGATCGTGCGTTTCCGTTCGCTCAGTCGCGACGACCTCGGCGCAATCGTCGACATTCAATTACGTCACCTCGTCACACGCATGGCCGATCGGCGGATCACGCTCGACGTCACCAACGACGCAAAGTTGCTGCTTGCCGAGAAGGGTTACGACCCGTCATTCGGTGCGCGACCGCTGAAGCGTTTGATTCAACGCGAGATTGCCGACAAAGCTGCAGTGTTGATTCTCGAAGGCAAGGCCGGAGAAGATTCCACCATTCGGGTCGAGGTCCGCGATGGGGAACTGCTCGTGGTGGTGTGAGGCTCAGCCGAGTGCGGCCTTGACCGCGCCGGCAATGCGTGATCCATCGGCTCCGCTACCCGCACGCTCGCGTACGGCTTTCACCACGGCGCCCATTGCCTTCCCACCCTCGGCGCCGGCTGCTTTCGCCTTGGCAACTTCCTCGGCGATGATCGCGTTCAATTCATCGTCGCTCATCGCTGCGGGTAGGTAGCGCTCGATGATGGCGAGCTCGGCCTTCTCTTTCGTGGCGGATTCCGTGCGCCCTGCATCGGCGTAGATCTGCGCGGCCTCGGAACGTTTCTTGGCTTCCGCCTGAAGTACTGCGGTGACCTGGTTGTCGTCGAGGGTCACTGCCTCGTCGCCGGCAACCTCGGCATTGGTGATTGCCGACAGCACCATTCGCAGGGTTGACGTCGCCATTTCGTCGCGCGCCTTCATTGCTGTGGTGAGGTCGGCCTTGATGGTGTCTTTCAGCGACATGGTTACTCCTGATTTTCGAAGCGACGGGTGATGGCGGCCGCGTGCGCGGGGAAGCCCTCGTGGTTCGCCAAGGTCACGATTGATTCGGACATGTTGCGCAGCGCACTTTCATCGGCGCGAGCAACGGCGGTGCGCTTCAAGAACGCGTCGGCAGTGATACCCGACGACACGTGCGCGAACCCGCTGGTGGGCAGAGATGCCGGACATCCGATGAGGAAATTTCCCGCGCTGAAGGGCGTGTGCTGACCAATGAGAATTTCGCCGGCATTGACGAGAAGGTCCACGAGGCGATCGGCGTCGGTTGGGGAAACCGCAACCTGCAGGTGCTCGGGCGCATACAGATTGGCGACTTCGGCGGCTTCGTCGAGCGACGCGACGAGCACGGCTCCGCCATTGGGGCCAAGCGACGCGCGGGCTGCTTCGGCGCGTGCGGGTGGAAGTTCGGCGACCTGCTGTTCGAGCTCGCGATCGACGGCGCTGACGAGGTGCGACGACGTGGTGACCAACACGACCGATGAATCGGTGCCGTGTTCTGCCTCGATCAGCAGAT
>JBEBAF010000040.1:0-2845 GCA_041159045.1 Actinomycetota bacterium | reverse complement strand
CTTGATACGTGGATGGTGCCCGCGTTGTTTCCAGCAATATCGAGTTCTGCACCTTCGCAATCGCAAACTCGCCGGCTTTCAGCACGAGGGCCCCATCGTCACCGGTGAACAACCCGTCGAGATCACCGCGCGCGGAACGGTCGACCGCATCGATCATGGTGTCGATTGCGTCGAGTCGCTGTTGCGCAAGTTCGGGCGAGGGCGGCGGCAACGGTTCGCCCGTTGAACTGTCGGAATTCTTCCTGCGACGAAACCAGCCCATGGCCTCAGAGTATGGGGCCGATGTGCGCCACTATTCCGCCTCTACCCTGACGATGTGGCCAATCGACTTCGAATCGCAACATGCGCGCTTGCTGCAGCTGCGGTTTCGGCCTGTGGATCGAACAACGAAGTCGCAGAGATTCGGTACGACACGTCGCCGATCGTGGCCACTTCGCCTACGACTTCGACAACTTCTGCGCCGGCCACCACGACAACCGAGCTTCCCCGACTCCCCTCCGACGAAACGTCGTTGAAACTGTGGAAGACGATCGCACGCGACGATCTGCAACCGAAGAGCATCGTTGCGTCGGGGCACGGGATCTTCGCTGCGCAGAACATGATGTACCGCCACAACGTCGCGATGTTCGATGCGGACGGCACCTTTCTCGCCTCGATCCCCGACCAAGTCGATCTCGCCGACTTCGGCACAGCAGTTGAAGGGCGAGGGTCGACGGTGAAGGGATCGCCCGTCGAGGGCGCATTCACTTCCGACGGTCGATACCTCTACGTGTCGAACTACAAGATGTACGGCGACGCCTGGAATCCGATTGCCGATGACTTGTGCCAGGGAAAGAACTGGGACCCCAGCTTCGTTTACCGCATCGACACCGAGTCGATGAAGGTCGACCGCGTGATCCCGGTGGGTTCGGTACCGAAATTTCTCGAGGTCAGCCCCGACGACTCGAAACTCATCGTTTCGAATTGGTGCTCGCGAGATGTTTCGATCATCGACGTCGACACGAACGCCGAGATCAAGCGCATCGACGTCGGCCTGCACCCACGGGGCATCGCCATCACCAAGGATTCTTCCAATGCCTACGTTGCGGTCATGGGGGCCGCCAAAGTCGTACGCATCAATCTCGTCGACTTTGCGACCCGTGACATCACTTCGGTTGGGCCAACCCCACGGCACCTTGTCCTGTCCCCCGACGATGCGATTCTTTATGTTTCAACGAACAAAGCGAATACCGTTCGGTCGATCGATACGCAGACGGAAGAAGTGATCGCGACGGCGAGCCCCGGAACCGAAACGCGCAGCATGGTCCTGTCCGACGACGCACGCAGCCTGTACGTCGTGAACTATGTCAGCGGCACACTGTCGAAGATCCGCACCAGTGACATGAAAGTCGTACAAGAAGTCAAGACCGGAGTGCGGCCGGTTGGCGTCACCTACGACGCCATCAATCATCGCGTCTGGGTTGCGAACTACACCGGGTCTTTGATGATCTTCGAAGAGGCCGCGCCATGATCCTCATCGACGTGGAAAACCTCTCCGCGTCGCGACCCAACCGACCCCTCTTCGCGAAGCTGTCCCTCACGGTGTCCACCGGCGACCGCATCGGAATCGTGGGCATCAACGGATGTGGAAAGAGCACGTTGTTGCGCATCATCTCGGGCGATCTCGAGCCCGACACCGGAAGTGTGCGCTTGGGTCGCAACGCACGCATCGGTGTGCTCCCCCAACAACCCGTACTTCCCACCGGAACCGTGCACGCAGCCGTAACGGCGGGGCTCGACGAGGTATGGCGGGGCGAATCCGCACTCACACAGTTGGGTATGGGCGACATGTTCGATGCCGACACATCGCAGTTGTCCGGCGGACAGCGCAAGCGAGTGGCGCTCGCGATGCTTCTTTCCCGCGAATGGGATGCGCTCATTCTCGACGAGCCCACCAACCATCTCGACCTCGATGCGATTGCGTACCTCGAAGAGTGGCTCGCCGCTTTCACCGGGGGGCTCCTCCTCGTCACCCACGACCGTCACGTGCTGGATCGAGTGACAACGAAGGTTCTCGAAATCGATCGTGGCCACGCGTATCTGCACGAACCCACCGGGCTTCATGCCGGGTCTGGATACGCCGCGTACCTCGCTGCGCGAATCGAACGTGAAGAGAACGCCGCCACCGCCGAACAGGTGCGACGCAACGCCGCGCGCCGCGAACTCGCGTGGTTGCGTCGCGGTGCGCCGGCACGCTCAACGAAACCGAAGGCACGCGTCGACGCTGCAAGGGCACTCATTGCGCAACGCGCCGATGCGCCGGCGCGCCAAGGAGACCTCGGCCTCAATCTCGGTAGTCAACGACTCGGCTCGAAAGGCGTCGAGCTCGACAATGTTTCGTTTGCCTGGCCCGGTTCTTCGTCACCGACCATCAAGACTTTCAGCCACATTCTCGAACCGGGCGATCGACTGGGCATCGTCGGTTCGAATGGTGCGGGCAAAAGCACGCTGCTCGATCTCATCGCAGGTCGACAACTTCCCTCTGATGGCGCAGTGACCGTCGGTCGCACGGTGAAGATCGGTTACTACGACCAACTCGGTCGCGATCTTCAACCGAATCAGCGAGTGCGCGAGGCAGTCATCGGCGACAAGGGTGACCCGTCGCTCGAAGATCTCAACTTGATGCGCAGCTTCTGGTTCGATGGCGATGCGCAGTTCGCGCCCATTCACACGCTCTCCGGTGGCGAACGTCGACGACTGCAACTGCTTCTCACGCTCGTCGAACAGCCGAACGTCTTGCTTCTCGACGAGCCGACAAACGATCTCGATCTCGACACGCTTCGCGCACTCGAGGATTACCTCGAAA
>JBEBAF010000039.1:0-2941 GCA_041159045.1 Actinomycetota bacterium | reverse complement strand
CGGCTCGCGACACCGAGTTCGACAAGATTGCAGCACTCGATGCAGGCGCGGATGACTACGTCTCGAAACCTTTCGGAATGGGTGAATTGCTTGCACGCCTTCGTGCGGCCCTCCGTCGTTCAACGCCGAGTGATGAATCTCCGATCGTGAGCACACCCGATTTCGTCATCGATCTGCGGACACGCTCGGTGACAAAGGTCGTCGAGGTCGGCTCGGAAGACATCAAGCTGACTCCGACCGAATGGGGAGTCGTCGAGGTCTTGGTACGCAACGCCGGCCGACTCGTTGCGGGCCGCGAAATCCTGCAAACCGTATGGGGGCCGCAATACGGCGACGAAACCAACTACCTCCGAGTCCACATGACCCATATCCGACGCAAGCTCGAACCCGAGCCTGCGGTTCCCCGCTACTTCCTCACCGAGACCGGCATGGGTTACCGCTTCGTGCCCGCGTCTACCGACGAATCCGCACGTTAAGAATCCGCTAACGAGACCGCGGCGAGATACATCGGCTTGTGAGACTCATTTTGCGCCCAAGCAAGGCGCGGAAGGTCGAACATGTCGCGCATCAAGAAGTTCCTGATCGGAAATCCGCTTTCCAGCGAGGACGAAGCACACCAACGTCTGTCACGAGTGATCGCACTCCCCGTTTTCGGTTCCGATGCGATTTCCTCGACGGCGTACGCAAGCGACGAAATTCTCGTCGTCCTCCTTCTCCAAGCAGGAATCGGCGCCGTCGCTTTCACCAAACTCATTCCGATCGCAATCGTCGTGTGCGTGCTCATGGCGATCGTCGTCACCTCGTATCGGCAAACGATCAACGCCTATCCGTCGGGTGGTGGTGCCTACATCGTCAGTCGCGAGAACCTCGGCGTTCTTCCGTCGCTCATTGCGGGTTCGTCACTGCTCGTTGACTACATCCTCACGGTGGCCGTCAGCGTGGCCGGAGGTGTTCTTGCAATCAGAACCGCCACCGGTTTCGACACGAAGTGGACCGTGCCGATCTGTCTTCTCTGCGTCTTCGTGATGACGGTGATGAACCTTCGTGGAGTGAAGGAGTCGGGCGCCGCCTTTGCCGGCCCGACTTACTTCTACATCGTGATGCTGATTCTTCTCATTGCGACGGGCTTCTGGCGCATCTTCATTCAGCACGTCGGGCCGATTCCACAGTCGATGCTCAGTGACGAAGCGCGAGAGATCGCAAAAGGTACGAAATCCCTCGGGCTCATGATGCTTCTCCGCGCCTTCTCGTCCGGCGCGGTCGCGCTCTCCGGCGTTGAAGCCGTGTCGAACGGCGTTCCGGCATTTCGGAAGCCCGAAAGCAAGAACGCATCGATCACCCTGATGTGGATGGGTGGCATTCTCGGCACGTGCTTCTTCGGCGTCTCTGTGCTCGGCGCCCGTCTCAAGCCGTTCCGCGGTGAACACGACGGCAACGGCCTTGGCCTCATGGCGCAGTACCTGTACCACGGCAAGGGTGTCTTGTTCTGGATGACGATGATCGCCACGTTCTCGATCCTCATCCTCGCCGCGAACACTGCGTATGCCGACTTTCCACGCCTCGCGTCGATCATCGCGAAAGATGGCTTCCTCCCCCGCCAATTCTTCAACCGCGGAGCACGCCTCGTTTTCTCGAACGGCGTTCTCTTCCTTGCAATCGTGGCGAGTGGACTGATCGTCGCCTTCAAGGGCGACATTTCGAAACTGATTCCGCTGTATGCATTCGGCGTATTCACCGGCTTCACGCTCAGCCAAACGGGAATGGTCCGCCATCACCTTCACGACCAGGAACCCCGCTGGCAGATCGGCGCCGCAATCAATGCGATCGGAGCCACGACCACCGGCCTGATTGCGATCATCGTCGTGGTATCGAAGTTCACCGAAGGCGCATGGATCCCGGCCGTCTTGATTCCCATCATGGTTTTCGGCTTCCGCCAGATTGGCAAGCACTACGACCGCGGTCGCAAGGTCGTCACCGTGGAACCCGGCTATTGGCCGCGACGCGAAACACACACGATGATCGTGCTCGTCGGCGGAATCAACAAGGGCGTGCTGCACGGCATCCAATATGCAAAGTCGCTGAACCCCGATCGAATTCTCGCCGTCACCGTTGCCAGCAACGACGAAGAGCGTCAACGGATCGAGCAACAGTGGAGCGACTACAAGGTTCCCATCGACCTGCACACGATCTATTCGCCATACCGCGAACTGAGTGCACCGGTCCTTCGCTTTCTCGATGAACTCGACGAGAAGCACGCCGACGACATCATCACTGTGGTCATCCCGGAATTCGTCACCTCGTGGCGTACCCAATGGCTCCACAACGGAAGTGCCTTTGCCCTGAAGGCACGACTCCTGCAACGACCGCACACCGCCGTTGTGTCAGTACCTCTACACATGGGCAACAGCGAAATCGACAACGACGCCCTCGAGTCGACCACTCCGACCGGGCAAAAGGACTGATTCACATGCATGCAATCATCGTTGGATGTGGACGCGTCGGCTCCACCGTCGCGCGAGCCCTCGCCGACGACGGACACGACGTCGTCGTCATCGACCGCAAATCGTCGGCTTTCCGTCGACTCGGTGAAACGTTCTCGGGCCGCACGATCGCCGGGGTCGGCTTCGACCGCGACGTACTGATCGACGCGGGCATCACCGCCGACAGTGCCGTCATGGCGGTGACGAACGGTGACAACTCGAACATCCTCATCACGCGCGTCGCACGCGAAATGTTCGGCGTTCACAACGTGGTCGCACGAATTTACGACCCGAAGCGCGCGGCCATTTATGAACGCCTCGGAATTTCAACCGTGGCAACGGTGGCATGGGCCAGTGCACGTGTGCTTCAACTCGTGCTGCCGAAGCACGGTGCAGTCGAATGGACCGACCCCACTTCGTCGACGATTCTCGTCGAGCGACGCATCACTTCCGGCGCAGCC
>JBEBAF010000038.1:0-4088 GCA_041159045.1 Actinomycetota bacterium | reverse complement strand
CCCGTGCTGTTCGTCGAGCCGATGTTGATGTACTGGGACCCCGCGTACGCAGGCGACGTTCCGGCCGGTGACTACCGCGTTCCGCTGGGCAAGGCCAACACGGTGCGCGAAGGCAAGGATGTTTCGCTCATCACCTACGGTCGCCAGGTTCACACCTGCAAGGAAGCCGCCGAAGCGTTGGCTGCCGAAGGCATCAGCGCCGAGGTCATCGACCTTCGTTCGATGGTTCCGTGGGACGAAGCAGCCGTCATGGCATCGGTCGCCAAGACCAGCCGTGCGGTGGTCGTTCACGAAGCCGTCACACGTTGTGGTTTCGGTGCCGAACTGTCGAGTCGTATCCACGAAGAACTGTTCGGCTCGCTCGCTGCGCCGGTTCAACGTGTTGGTGGCAAGAACATTCCGATTCCGTACGCGAAGAACCTCGAAACGGCGTTCTTGCCACAGGTCGACGATGTCGTCGCCGCGGTGAAGAAGACCAACAAGTAAATCGCAATCGCAAAACCGAAAGGAAAATCTCCTAGCCGATCACGGCCAGGAGATTTTCCATTTCTGCGATCTCGCCGGTTTGTGCTTTCACCATCGCAGCCGCAAGTGAAGTGACTTCCTTGTTGCTGCCGTGCATCGACACGTGTTCGGCCATGTGGATACCGCCCTTGTGGTGGGCGATCATGAGTTCGCCGAACATCATGTCGGCAGCTGCACCACGTGATTCCTGCAGTGCCTTCAATTCGGCATCACTGGCGAGGCCCGGCATCTTGTCGAGCGGTGTCGGTTCGTTCATCCATCCCATCACCTGGTCGGTCTCGTTCGTTTCGGCTGCACCGAATTGGCGCAGCATCTGCACCATGCGCCCGGACTCGTTCGATTGGTTGACGATGATCTCGCGTGCGATGAGCCGCAAGGTACCGCGCGAGTCGGAGCCCTCACCCATGCCTTTCGACGAAACGTCGAGGTAGATGAGGCTCATGTTGACGGCCTGCTCGTGGTGGATGCGCATGTCCTGGAGGAACCCGATGTCGGCGCCGTTGTGGCTTCCCTTGCCCTTCGACTCGCCGACGACGAATCCGATTGCGCCGACGAGAACGGCGGCGGCGACCACCATGAGCACGATGTTCACGGGGTTCATCCACCACGGGAGGACGGCTTCTTCATTGTCGTGCGGGGCGGGGGAGGAGTTCATGATTCGTAGCCTGCCATTCCGAGCAGGTAGAAAGGGGGGCATGTCTACCCCCATCAGCATCCCCAAGCTCGGCGTATCGATGACCGAGGGAACCCTGGTCGAGTGGCTCGTCGAAGACGGCCAAGAGGTTGCTCCCGGCGACGTGCTGTACCGCCTCGAGACCGACAAGGTGGAAAACGACATCGAGGCCCCGATTGCCGGCACCGTGCACATCTCGGGCGAAGAGGGCGAGACCTACGAGGTCGGCACCCAAATCGGTTCGATCGACTGATCAACCCTCGGGCTCGGTCGAGCCGAAAGTTGAGTTTCGCTAGCCCTTGCGTGCGGCGCGCTGTGCTTCCGAGAACGGAAGGTCTTTGTCGACGCGCGGTTCTGCGGGCAGTCCGAGAACTCGTTCACCAATGATGTTGCGCTGAATCTCGTCGCTGCCGCCCGCGATGCGGTAGCCGGGTGCGCCGAGAATGTGCTCGCTCCACGCGTACGTGCCCCACTCGCCGTTGTCGACGACGACCTTTGCACCGAGAACCTGGGCAATGACGTCGCCCGTCTTGGTCATTCCGGCGGTCCACATCAGCTTGCCGAGCGAGCCTTCGGGGCCGGGCGTTTGTCCGGCGCGCAGACCTGCAGCAACACGGCGGTTGGTGTACTGCGCGGTGCGCAACATCGAATAGAGCTTGGCGAGTTCTTGGCGGATGATCGGATCGTCAAGGACACCGGCCCAGCGCGCGGCCGCAACGACCTGCTTGAACGTTCCACCGGTGTGGCTGCTCGACGAGCTGCTGGAGTGATCGCGCTCGAATCCAAGACAGGTGAGTGCGACGCGCCAACCTTCGCCCACCGGGCCGAGGCGCCATTCGTCGGGGATGCGCGCGTCGGTGAGGAACACTTCGTTGAAGTTCGCACCACCGCTCATCTGCTTGATGGGGCGGATTTCAACGCCCTTCCAATCGAAGGGAACCATGAATGCGGTGAGGCCCTTGTGCTTCGGCACATCGAAGTCGGTGCGGGTGATGGCGAGTCCCCATTCCGAGAAGCGCGCACCCGAAGTCCATACCTTCTGGCCGTTCAACACCCACTCATCGCCGTCTTTCGTTGCGCGCGTGGTGAGCGAAGCGAGGTCGGATCCGGCGCTCGGTTCGGAGAAAAGCTGACATCCGCAGATATCCATGCGCATGATCGGCTTGCACCACTTTTCCTTCTGCTCGGGTGTGCCGAATGCTGCGACGGTGGGTGCGATGAGTCCCATCGATGTCGGCGGAAGTTCACCGGCCGAGGGAATCTTGAACTTGCGCTCTTCGGCCATGTAGGCGCGCACGTAGCTGGCGGGAAGGCCACGACCACCAAGTTCCTCTGCCCAGTTGATCATTGCGTAGCCAGCGTCGAACTTCTTCGCTTGCCACGCCTTCACGGCGTTCAGCCGGGCGAGTTCTTCCTCGTCGGTGAAGTTGTGGAAGATCGCAACGTTGTCGGACCCTTCGCCCCAGACGACTTCTTGGTCTTCTTCTTCGGTCTCGTTGATTTCGGGCAGCGGCTCGGCATTGTTCTCGAGGAACACGCGGGCTTCTTTGCGGAACTGATCGATGTCGGGGAGAGTGCTCACGGGGCAAAACGCTAGTAGGGAGGCTCGCCTCATGCCTCTTCGTACTCGGCAGTGGCCGGTTCGTACTCGGCAGTGGCCGGTTCGGACGGGCGGGTTCGTGGGCGGGGCACTCGGATCGGTACGATCCTGCAAATGACCGCTGAAGCTTTTGCTCCCTCCAGCCCCATCGTCCTTGTCGACCTGGTGCCCGGCCTGCGCTCGCGGGCCAGGGTGCGCAGTGCGCTCCTCGTGGTGGCCTTCGCCCTCTTCACCGCCGCTGCGGCGCAGATCAAGATCTCGCTCGGCTTCACGCCGGTGCCGATCACGGGTCAAACCCTCGCGGTGCTGCTTGCCGGCACGTCGCTTGGCATGACCCGCGGCGCGGCCAGCCAACTTCTCTATTGGCTCATGGGTCTCGTTGGTCTGCCGTTCTACACGGGTGGTGCACACGGTTGGCAAAGTGGCACCGGCGCAACTTTCGGCTACCTCATGGGCTTCATCGTCGCCGCAGCCGTCGTTGGTCGCTTGGCCGAGCGTCGCCACGATCGTCAGGTCATGTCGTCGCTGTCGGCAATGGCTCTCGGCACCGTCATCATCTACACGATGGGTTCACTGTGGCTCGCCCACAAGTTGAACGTGCCCGTCGCCACCGGCGACAAGAACGCGCTCACGATGGGTGTCACGCCTTTCCTCGTTGGTGACTTCATCAAGATGGCGATCGCAGGCGTTGCGGCACCCGCCGTCTGGGCAACCGTCTCGAAGAAGTAGTTCTTCACATGGCCGTAGTGCTGGTTGACGCTGCGAAGGCGAAACCGAACGAAATTGCAATCCGTGATTCGTCCTTGACGATGACATGGCCCGAGCTCAACTCGGCCATCAACCGTGTCGTCAACAACCTGAAGCCGCGCGACCTCGGCCCGAACCGTCGCATCGCCGTGTACTCCGAGAACAGCCTCGAAACCGCCCTCGCGCACATGGCAGCACTGCACGCCGGCCTCAGCAGCGTGCCGGTGAACTTTCACTTGAATGCCGAAGAAGCTGCGTACATCCTGAACGATTCGGGAACCCGTTTGCTCTTCACCGGCCCCGAGAATCTCGCCCGCGCAATCGAGGCGGTTGCGCAGCTCAGTACGCCGATCCCCATCGTCGTATGGCGTGCATCGGGCGCGTTGCCGACCGGAGTCGAGTCGTTCGAGGCCCTGATGGCATCGACAAGCGACGCCGAGCCCATCGACGACGTCGCACCGCGACCGAACATGCTCTACACCAGCGGAACCACCGGCTTTCCGAAGGGTGTCGATCTTCCGCCCACCATGTTCGCGGGCGGAA
>JBEBAF010000037.1:0-3376 GCA_041159045.1 Actinomycetota bacterium | reverse complement strand
TTCGGCGGCGACGCCACGCCAGATGGAAGATTCAACGGCGCCGATGTGAAGAAGCCGGTGTAACGGCCATCTGCCGCACAGTCGTCGGCAAGCGCATCGAGCACGAACATTTCACCGAGCGGCAGGCCGAGCATCGGAAGAAACAGCGTGTGCGTGAAAATCTCGTGCATTGCACGCTTGTCGGACCGCACGCGCTTGTTGTCTTCCGCCGACAACAACGCTCCGGGCGGCCACACCTCGACGGCAGGATTGTCGGCTCCCAACGCAGCAATGTGCATGTTCCACAAGATCTCTGCGGTCTTCTCGTCCGATCGCAAGCCCGGTGTTCGTAACTCGCTGACTGTTGCAAGGCGCGTGCGTTCTTCAAGCGGTTGTTGCGAATACCAACCGATCCACCCGGTACGCATCAAGAGAATGTCACCCTCTTCGAGGACCGTACCCTGGTCGGCGAGGCACTCGAGCAACTCTTCTGCTTCGATGGGATCTGCTTCACCATGACGAATCGGTCGACCGACCTTTTCGCGCCAGCGCGCAATGTCACAGAGAACTGCGCGTCCTGCGATTCCTCGTTGTGCCCAGTGATGCACGCCGTGTTCGGCGTCTTCGACGCCTCCGAAGTGACCGGTTCCCGGTTCATCGGCCATCGCAGCAAAGTTGCGAATGTGCCTGAAGCCGTCCCATTGACTCGACGATTGCGTGTTCCAGTCGTGCAGAACGTCGTCGTGGCTCGTCGCGCGATCATCGCCGGTGACTTCATGGCCAAATGGCTGACGTCCGAAGAGGGGCGGGTCGGGCTGGCGCATGTCCCAATTCATCGGAAAGACCGAACCCTTCTCGACAAGTCGGGCTGCCCGCGCAATCCGTTCGGGTGTGAGGAGGTTGAGGCAGCCGAAGTACTTCTCGGGGGTGCCCGGCCAGATGTCCCATGCCGCGGGAAGCCCTCCACGGCGGGGCAGGTCGCTATAGGACGGCAGGTTGCTCTTCGTCATGACCGAGACCGTACCCGCCCTGTACGGTGACGTTTCCATGGGCGAAAACAGTGCTTCCCCAACCCGCGATCGGCCCGTGCAGGGCCTCCGCGTCCTTGATTTCAGCCGGGTCCTCACGGGCCCGCACGCCACGCGCATGCTCTGCGATCTTGGCGCCGACGTCATCAAACTCGAGCCTCCCGATGGCGACCTGACACGCTTCACCAACCCTCGAGTCAATTCACTGTCGACGTACTTCATCCAACAGAACGTCGGTAAGCGCAACATCAGTCTTGATCTCTCGCGAAGCGAAGCAATCGACATAGTCCACCAACTCGTCGTACACGTTGATGTGGTGGTCGAGAATTTCCGACCGGGCGTCATGGAAAAACTCGGTCTTGGTTATGAAGCTCTCAGCAAGATCAACCCACGACTCATTTACGCATCGATCACCGGATACGGCAATTCAGGTCCATGGGTCGGTCGTCGCGCGTATGCACCGGTTGTCGGCGCTGAGTCCGGTATCACCAAGTATCAAGGGGATGCGCGTGGCGGTGTTTACGCAAACGATCCGTTCTCTCATGCCGATGTGTACACGGCAATGGAAACGTGCACCGCGATTCTCGCCGCTGTCATTCAACGCCAACGCACCGGCCGCGGACAGTGGATCGACATCGCCATGGCGCAAACGATGCTCTACGCGAATGAGCACGCCCACGATGAACTCTGGACGGAACCGACACCGCCCGAATGGATTCGTTCGTTTCAACCCGCGAACTATCCCGTGTTGACCGCGGCAAACGGCGATCAGGTTGTCGTCAGCGGACACCCGGCAGAACGCGGAACTTTCGACAACTTCATGAACGGCGCAGGACTCGGTCATCTGATTCCTGAACCACGCTTTGCCGACGTGCCAAGTCGTCTGCAGCATCTCGAAGAGATTCAAGGCCTCCTTCGCGACTGGGCCAGAACGATGCCCGATGCCGGCGCGATCGAAGATGCCCTCGCGCGTCACAACCTCGCGTCGGGCAAAATCCGATCTGCACGTGAACTTGCCGACACGCCGTGGGGTGCGGAACGCAACGTCACCGTTCGGGTCAGCGATCGCGGCGATGGAACGGTTCGTATTCCGAATGCCCCGTGGCGATTCTCCGACGCCGACACCACGACATCGGGAATTCCGAAATACCCGGGCGAAGACAACGAAACGGTGTTGTCGGAACTTCTCGGCATGTCAGCCAGCGACGTGGAGTCGCGGGCGTCAGCTGGAATACTCTTGAGCCGCAAGCCACGCAAATAGGGGTGGCCTCGGACAATTTGGGGGACAACATGACCGGTCTTTCTCGACCCGCAACACCGCAGCAAGTCACCGCTTCGTGGCTGACAAAGGCTCTGCAGTCGACAGGCGTCATCGAACCCCACATCGAAGTGGGTTCCGTTCGCCGCGAATCGCTCGGCGGTGGCACAGGTGTCTTCGGAACACTCGCTCGTCTCGTCGTCGACTACACGGAACCGAATTCCGGCCCTACGAACATGGTGCTGAAGATCCCGACATCGGCACCCGAGAACAAGCAAGTTGGTCTTGCCCTCGGCCTGTACGTTCGTGAAGGTCAGTACTTCGCATTGATGGCCGATCGAACGCCGGTGAACAGCGTTGGTTGTTATTACAACGACATGGACATCGCCAACGGTGAGTTCGTTCTCGTGCTCGAAGAAATTCGCGACATGGAGGTCGGGCAGCAAACCGCCGGTGCAACGGTTCCTCAACTCGAAATCGCCCTGCGTGAACTCGCCAAGTTCCATGCGGCCTGGTGGAAACACCCCGACCTAGCAAAGATGGATTGGTTGCCGCGCAACGATTCGCCGGCGAACCTTGCGGTTGTTCCAGAAATCATGCGTACCGCAATGACCGTCGTCGAACGAGACTGGGCAGGCGTCATTGGCCAAGATGCAGTCGACCTCGGCAAATCCCTTGCTGCGCAATTCGACACGGTGATCAAGAAGACCGGCGAAGTCGCCCACACGATGTGCCATGGCGACGCGCGTCTCGAGAACATGTTCTTCAACGGCGATGCATCACGGATGAAGTTCATCGACTTCCAGTTGGTGATCCATGCATCACCGGCCCAAGACGTTGCGTATCTCATGGGTTCGTCGTGCGACAACGACGTCTGGGACCAGCATGGCATGCGTCTTCTCAAGCTCTACTACGACGCACTCATCGCCGCAGGTGTCGGCGATTATTCGTGGGATCAGTTCTGGTACGAATTCAGACTGAATGCTCTGTGGGCAGTTGCAGCACCTGCATCGATGGTTGGAACATTTGATGTCGGCGACGACAACGGCAAGATCCTCGCCCACAAGTGGATGGAACGCGGTTGGTACATCCCGATGGCGACGAATGCCCG
>JBEBAF010000036.1:0-2513 GCA_041159045.1 Actinomycetota bacterium | reverse complement strand
CTAGCGGTTCGGGTCGACGAGCAGTCGGCCCTGCACGTCACCCTTCAAAATCGAATCCAGTTTCGGCGCGAGATCGCCGAGACCAAGCACGGTTGACTCCTGCGAGTCGAGCCAGGTCGGCTTCAAGTCGGAGGCGACGCGTCCCCACATTGCGATACGCGATGCAAGGTCGACCTGCACCGTGTCAATACCGAGCAGATTGACTCCTCGCAAGATGAATGGCATCACGGTCGTGTGCAGTTCGCTGCCACCCGTGAGACCGCTTGCGGCAACAGATCCGCCGTATCGCGTGGTGCGCAAGGCATAGGCAAGCGTGGCACCACCGACGCAGTCGACGACACCCGCCCAGCGTTCCTTCTCAAGCGGCTTGACCTGTTCGGCCGACGTCTCCGCGCGATCGATCACCTCGCGCGCACCAATCGAGCGCAGCCAGTCGCCCGCCGATGCCTTTCCCGTGCTCGCGATGACTTCGTAGCCTCGCGCAGCGAGCATGCCGACCGCGTACGAACCGACGCCTCCGGTCGAGCCGGTGACGAGCACCGGTCCAGTGCCCGGTCGAAGTCCAGCACGTTCGAGTGCGTCGACGGACAACGCGGCGGTGAACCCCGCTGTCCCGACCATCATCGACGTCTTGGTCGTGAGCCCACTCGGCATCGGCACGATCCATTGCGAAGAGACCCGGGCGTGCGTCGCATAACCGCCGTGATGAGCGACGCCGACGTCGTAGCCATGCACGATCACTGACGAGCCGACGGCCAGCCCGGAGTTGCCCGGCTCGACGATGGTGCCCGCAAGATCGACGCCAGGAATCAGCGGATCGATGCGTGCGACTCGACCCTTTTCACTCGAGGCAAGACCGTCCTTGTAGTTGACACACGACCACTCCACCCTGACGAGAACGTCACCGTCACCGAGTGAGTCAATGGGGACGTCCTCGATTCGCCTCGTCCAGACGTCGTTGACCTTTCCAACAAGTAGTGCGCGAACGGAAGTTGCCATGAGTGTTCTCCTCGAATCGTGCGGTCGCCTTAGGCGACTGCTTCCAAAATCTTTCCCTGTGCGCGTTCGCCCATGTGCACTTTCGAACCTTTGGCGAACCAATGCTCATCGTGCTGAGCGAAGAGAAACTCCATCGTCGTCTCGAGGTCCTTTCGTCCACGCAAAATCTGTGCTTCGTATACGCAGACGTTCCACGCAGCATGTGCACCGACGTTGGCTGCGGACTCGGCCACGACGTCCTTCCAGCGTGTTTCAAGTTCGATCAACGCATCGGGATTGGAGACAGTCTCCATGACACCGGTGGACTCCCCGAAGATGAATCCGATGTTCTTTCCCTCAACGTCGGAAACGATGTGGTTCAACTCCCTGTCCAACAACGCCGAAATTCGATCGGGGTCATAATCCTTCATCGACTCGCGATGCAAACTGATGTCGCGGGCAAACGACCGCGTTTGTCCCTTCACATTCTGTGGTCGACCGCAAACCCACAGGTCAACAGATCCGTCAGTTTCATCCTTGATGACGTCGATTGGTGGAAGCGTAGAGCCATCGACGACGAGCAGGACATGGCGTGGTGCGAGGCGCAGAACTTTCCGCAAGACCACAATCGGGTCTGCACCGAGTGCCGCGGCAATTGCAGCCACGACGTTCACCGTCGGGATGGGAGTCTTTCCGTCCTGTGACAATCGAGCCCTCTCGAGCGCCACGACGTACGGCTGAGAAATCCCAGCCCGTTCGGCGAGATCGCGCGTTGACCAACCTCGTTTTGTTCGCGCGGCACATTGCCACTCCGCATATTTGCGGTTGTCAAACTCCTGTCGCCGGACGTGCTGGTTCGATCCACCCATGAATATTGATAACAATAGTGTTCACGACGAAATCCCAAAGCCCGTGATTGAAGGGCTCCGTGGACCTAGCGGACGTAGGTCAGAGCGTCTGCGCCGAACCCGGTGAAGCTGGCCGCATCCTTGCCTGGGCGCTTCTCCACCGTCATCGTCCCGTCTGAGTTCACTTGGAATGCGACCGAACCCACGACCGACGTGCTTGGCTGCAGGGTGTAGCCCTTCACCGGCCTGTTCGGGTCCATCGGCGAACCATCTGGTGCGAGATAGCTGTATTCGACGAGATCGACAACAGTCGGTGCACCACCGGCCTTGATCGTCGATGGATCAACGTTGCCCACCGACATGAACTGACACGGGCAACCTTCCCAGTCACCGATGCTGTAGATGAACGCCTTCGGATCCACGTTGTCGGGTGCGAATGCGAGGTGTGTGTCCCAGTATCCGTGTGCGATCTTCCCGTGGTTGTTGTACGAAGCCTTCTCATCACCCTTGCCTCGATAACCGTTGGTGTCCTTGACGAACCAGATTCCCTGCGCGGTCCCATCGAGGTCGTAGAAGATCGTCCCGCCGATCGGATCCGCATTGCGAAGCGACTTTGCCTCGTAGGCCGACTTCACGTTGGCCGGGAAGTAGTCGAACGGATTCGCCGTGAAGGGCTTCCACGACTCC
>JBEBAF010000035.1:0-3960 GCA_041159045.1 Actinomycetota bacterium | reverse complement strand
TGATCCGCGTCGCGGCCGATGCCGTGGGCGAAGTTCCGCTTCCGATTCTCCGTGACCTCACGAACACCGTTCTCGGTTTCTTGGTTCGCGAGCTGATTCCTCACGCCCGCAATGAACGCGACATTCTCTACAAGAGTGTGGAAATCGCAACCCACAGCCCCGGCGCGACAGCCACGATGAACCGCGAGCATTTGGAAGTCTCCAAGATGGCCGATCAGTTGAGCGACTTGCACGCCTTGACCGTGGCCGAGGCTGAACTTTCCGACAAGACGATCCGCGATCTCCGCAGGGTCCTCTACGGGCTCTACGCGATCGTGAACCTGCACTTCGCCAAGGAAGACGAGATCTACTCCGACATTCTCGATCACCGCCTGTCGATCGCCGAGCAGGATCGCTTGCTCGCAGAGATGACAAGCCACTGACAGCGCCTCGCACCGACTACGTTGGCAACCATTCCGATGCGGCAAGCCCGACGTCATCGAGACCACTTTGGGAGGGATGATGTTGAGAGTTCTCGTCGGTCATAGCGCCCCGCAGCAGTTCGGCACATTTCTCGAGGGACTGGCATCGCATCCCTCGATCGAAATCTTGGGCGTTGCGCAAACCGGACATGAGGTCGCGAACAACCTGAAAGGCGGCGAGGTCGACACGTTCCTCTTCCCCTCCGACTGGTGCCAATTGACGCGCATGATCGTCACCACGATCGGAACCGAAGCGGTTGCCGATACTTCTTGTGTCGTCGCTGCGCCTACGCCGTCGCCCGCGCAGCTCGTCAAAGCCTTGCTGTACGGCTTCGATGGTTTGGTGTCCACAACCGACGCGCCGAACGAAGTTGCCACGTATCTCGATGCCGTCAATGCGGGCACATCCGACCTCCTCGATCATCCACTCGTTTCCGACTTGGGGCTGAATCCCGGCGTGCTGCAGCGCAACCTCTTGCCCGTCGACGACGTAACGAATGAAGTGGTCGAATTGGTGGGTTCGGGCCTCACCGATGCCGATATCGCAACGGCCCTGCGGATGACTCCACAAGACGTGCGTAATCGCATCGAGGCCGCCATGGTCCTGAACGGCCTGACCCACCGCACACAGCTGGCGATTCTCCAGGTACTCAACTGGAGGGTTCCGGATTTCCGCTGACCAAACCCCCTCGAAGGATGGTCACAGTGGGCGAACCTGACTACACGGTGCTCTCCGAGCTCCTTCCCGTCGATCATTTTCTCGATGATCCCGTCTTCACCGACGTGACAGGACAGGGCGAGATCTACACCTTGTTTCGCGTGATGCGCGTGACTCATACGGTCGACCGTCACCCCGATGGCTGGACCCACTTGGCGAACGTCGCCCGCGTGCGCGAACCTGCGATCGGTGTGGCGATGCTGCGGATCATCGGTCGACAGATCGAAGATTCTCACGTGAAAATCACGTCCGCGCCCGATTGACGAAACTCCGCTCGAACGGGGCGTCCACTTGCTAGACATTTCCAATGGCCGCCAAGCGCACCGCCGCCCGCATTCCCCGTGAATCCGGCTCGGAACTTCTGATCGACGCGGCCGTCCGCCTCGCCAGAACCCAACCCATCGCCCAGGTGACGGTGCGCGACATCGCATCGGACGCAGGGCTCCAGACGATGCATTTGAAGCGGTACTTCGGTTCCCGCAATGGCCTACTGGTCGCAGTGTCGAACCGCCTGATGGAGAACATCGTTACGGGCCTTTCCGAACGGCCACTCAACACCATGTGGGCCTACCTCGGCGAAAACGAGGACGTTGCACTTCGGCTGCGCATCGTCAACCATCTGCTCGACGACGGCGTTCCACCGGGCGAATTCACCAACGACAAGGATTCGTATCTGCGAATCGCTGAACGCATCGCAACCGTCAACAACGTCGGCACCCGAACCGCGCGTGCGTACGCTCTGGTCATTCAGCTCGTGCTTCAGGGCGACCGTCTGATGGGTGAAGTCAACGGCTTGTCGTCACACGATCGTCAAGACATCTTCAGTCTTCTCGTCACCCTCAGCGCCGGTCTGACCAAAGCCGAATCGACCTTGCACTGGTGAGATCCACTCGGGCGAATATCCTCTATCCATGAAATGTTGCGTCGCACGCTCGGCAGGTGACGGCCTCTCCGCCCTTGTGGACGAACTCCACCAACGCGCAACTCTCGAGATCTCCGAGATCGACGCAACCGGCTCGAACTTCGTGCCGGTTCTGAAATCGGGAAGCGTTGACGTCCTCGTCTTTCATTTCGGTGTTTCCGACCTTGTGCGCACGGTTCGTATGTCGGCAGAACTCGATGCAACACGTATGCCCCGTCTGGTGGTTGCATCCGATCCGCTTTCGGGCCCCGTGAAGGCACTCGCGGTTCTTTCGGGCTTTCACGGTGCCATCCAAACGGTCACCAATCCGGCAGGGGCGGTCGATTCGATCCATGACATCCACCTCGGCAGAATCAAGATCGACGACGACCCGGAAATCCGGCGACTCAACCTCACAACAGGACTTCTCGTCCGCACCTTGATCGTCGACGACGAGCTGGACGAGCAAGTACTCAATCTCCTCGGCCTCGGCCTGTCGGACGACGAGATCGTCGTTGTGACGGGCATCGGCATCCAGGCCGTTCGCAACCGAATCGCAAGGCTCCTGAAGAAGAACGACCTCGTCTACCGAACACAATTGGCCGTCGCACGGGCCGCTTCATTGAAGGTCCCCGACTTCTCGTAGTGACGATTCGAAACGACCACTTCCACATGCCGATCGACGACGAGCGACTTCTTCCGGAAGGTGTGCTCGTCACGGCGATAGTCGACGACCCCGAGTTCACCGACGTTACCGACAACGGCGAGATCTACACGCTCTTTCGCATCGTCAGGATGACCCACGACCTCATGAACAATCCCGAAGGCTGGACACATCGCGGCAACATCACAAGGCTTGCCGATTCCGCAATTGGAACTGCACTTTTTCGCATTGTCGATCGAGAAGTGGTCGACGTTCGGGTGCGACTCGCCCCGATCGAGACCTAGCCCTCAATCGAGACCGTCGGACATCACAACTTGGCCAACGCCGTGCTGACAATCGTGTCGAACTCATTGAGACCGAGCTCGACGTCAACGCCGCCAAGAGCAATGTCGGTCGCCATCACCGACACCACAACGGAACCTTTGCGAAGAATCGCGTTGTAAACGTGCCACGTACCTGCCCCGCCCGCCTCTTCGACGGTGTACAGAACCCCGATCTTCTGGTCAGCCGACGCCGTAATGGCGATCTTCTCCGAATCTCCCGGACCCTCTTCGCTCGCCGGCATCGGACCCAAGCACTTCTCGATTCCCGGAAACAAATCATCAAGCGTGTTGGCCAAAGTCGAACCCTTGCCCAAGAGCATCGATTCCTGAACGAAGACCATGTTTCCCACCCGATCCTTCGGCACGTCAACCGGGTCGGCCACCTTCTTGTCGAGTTGTCGATACACGTCCCAGTGCAACCTGTCGGCCGCCTTCTGTGCGGACGCATCGGCGGCTTCACACAGGTGCACGGTCGGCAACATCTTGCGCTGCTCTTCCGACAACAGCCCCGATTCGGGTAGGCGTTCTTGATCTTGAGCCTTGGTACCGAGATTCAACGTCCACTCACCCGACAAATCGTCGTTCGTCAACAACGCCGCAGCCAGGTCGTCGACCGATCGCGGAGACCCGCATCCATCAAAAAAGGCGAATGCAAACGGAACGAGCGCAGCAATACCGAGATTTCTCTTCAGACGCATGGCGTAGATCCTCGCCAAACGCGACACGCCAATCGCTCAGCGACAACAAAACAGGTACCAACGTTTGTCCGATGTCTCCACCCCCGCTCATCATCAGCAACACCTAAATGCGACGCGCAAGCGCGCTAAAGGCTGAAGAACCACCCCGAAGCGCGGCATTCGATCAGATGACGGGGTGATCCACGCAAGTCATCG
>JBEBAF010000034.1:0-5025 GCA_041159045.1 Actinomycetota bacterium | reverse complement strand
CTTCCGGACGCAGGTCGCACCTTCCGTGTTGTTACCTGAGGCACCACGGAACGCTGCCACTCGAGCTGTTCCGCCTGCCATCAGGCATGATGGTTCCCAGCATCAACACCCCATCGAATATTGCGCGGTCGATGTTTGCGCCCGTGAGATCGACGCTGCTGAAGTGAGTGCAAAAGACGTAGGCGGCGGTGAGATTGGCCCGCGTGAAATTCGCCAGGTCGAACGTGGCCTTTCGGAGTTTGGCATTTGTCATGTTCGCGCCGGTGAAGTCGGACATTCCGAAGTCCGCGCCCTCGAACTCCGCGTCGGTGAAGTTGGCCCCGATGTACTTGCCACCTCGCCCCTTCGCGCCCGTCAGCAATGCACCAGTGAAATTGGCGCCGCTGAAGTCTGATCCATAGAGATTGGTCCAACGAAGATCTGCTCCGGAGAAGTCGGCGCCTCGGAAGTTCCCGTAGAGCATCTGCTTTGTCCTGAATTCAACTCCCCTGAGGTTTGCGTTCTCGCAGTTTGCGTTGCGGTCCCACTTGAGATCGGGGCAGCCGGGGGCTTTCGTTGTCGTGGTTGTTGCTGGAATGGTTGTTGTCGTCGACGTTGTGGAGGTCGTGGAGGTCGTGGATGTCGTGGATGTCGTGGAAGTCGAGGTGGTTGTTTCGGGAACCGTGGTGGTGGGTTGTGGGTTGGTTCCGGTCATGAGAGAAGCCTTGCTGAGGGTGGGGCCGTAACAGCCCTTCCAGCTGTTCTTGCCGCTGCCAGCGAGCGAAATCCGCACCGTCTCGTTGGGCGAGGTCGTGGTAACCGCAAGCGAGAACGTCTTCGGCTGAACAAGGGCCGCTCCGGTTTGGCGATCCGTCGAGCGTTGTTCGTTTGAGTCGGCGAGGGAAATCGAGAACCAACTATTCGGATCGTCGCCGCGCAGGGTGCCGGTGATGTTGAACGTCACGAGAGTCGGCTTGGGTACGACGACTTCTTGGCGAACTGTCGATTCGACGCGTCCGAAAGTCAGTGAATTGGGTGCCCAGCGGCCCAAGGATGGTCGCACGGCGATGGGGTTGTTTGCCTCGCATCCGCGATCAAGACTGAAGCCAACGCCAACCCAGCCTCCGCCGGTTGGGCTGAACTCGCCATTGATCAGCGCATCGTCGAGAGCCGCGTTCTTGGTCTTGGAAGTGCTGTTGGCGCTGTCTTCAGCGCAGGCTGCCAAGCCGAACATGAGTGAGAATGCGGCAATGAGCGCCACTTTTGATGTTGTACGCCCCATTGCGTGCCCCTTTTTCGAATGAACAGTGGCTCACCCTACTGAAAGGCGCACAACTATGTCGGTCAGCTCTTGAGAGAATTCGACGTGGGAGTCGTGTTCTTGGTGCGCGGCAGCGAGGGCACGGGTGTCGTCACCGTTGCCGGGCGAGTTGTGGGTGTCGGCAGTGCCGCATTCTTGGTTCGCGGGGACGCGGACGGAACGGTGATGTTTCTGGGTCGCGCAGCGGTTGTCGTGGGCAGTGCTGCATTCTTCGTGCGCGGGACCGCGGGCTTGGGCGTGGTGACGGGCCTGTCCACGGGCGCGAGCGTGGTGGGTGCGGGCTTCGAGGCCTGGGCGACGCCGGAGGCGGTGATGCCTCCACCGATGATGGTGAGGGCGAAGGCGGCAGCGAGAGCGGGGCGAGCTTTTGTCATGAAGACAACTTAGTCACCTCCCGTCGCAATGCGTCTTCGCACCCACGCGACGGAGCAGTTGTGGGCTGAGCCGACGTGTAGGCGCGAAGAGTCGCGGAACTCCTTTTTCGACCCCGTGTCGCGCCGGCTAGTACGGCGCCCTGATCGTGGCGGAGGGTTGAGTGAGCGGAATCAGGACGCTACGCGTCGTCTTTCGGTTGTCGAAAGTGAACGTCATGAGTGCGCCAGTGGCACCTTTGGGAGGCATACGGGACCCCAGGTAGACGGTCTGCCAGCCGGTTCCGCCGCTCGCGGTCATCGTTCCCGAAATAGTGGTTGAGCCGTTGTGCCACTGATACGAGTACGACCTAATGAGACCGCACGTCGACGTGACGGCACCGTAGGCGACCCGAAGGTCGCACCCAGGAGGCGGCAGTGTCACCGTCGGCACGGTTGTGGTCGGCGGGGTGCTGAACATCGCGTTCACGGACGCCCCGATGGCGATGTCAACGTTTGAAACCGCAGAGCCGTCGGTGAAGTTGATGCCGATTCGCACCGACTTGGTTCCGGGGTACAAGGTCGAAGAAAGATTCGACGACATCGACGGGAACACGGTGATGCCCCCAAGCTGGCCTCCGACGGCCCCGTTGGAGCCGAAGTACTGGTACTGCAGTTCTCGGTAGGGCTTGCAGGCCGTGAGGGTGGATCCGTTCCACGAGATCGCGCATGTTGGGCGCGGTGTGTTCGCCGTTGTCGGCGACAGCGTCGTGATCGGCGGGAGCGTCGTGGTCGGCGGCAGAGTCGTCGTCGGTGCGGGCAACATCAACGTCGTGGACTGGATCGTGTTCGAAATCGGCAAACGGACGGCGGGCAGCTTGATACCGTCGCTGAACCACGGCTCGAGGCTGATCGAGTCGGGAAGATCGGTCGGCTGGCCGAGATAGCGCGGCAGGCTCGCGAAGTAATCAAATTCGAATTTGGTCGCGTTGGGCACGTTCAGCAGCGCCGAATAGGTGAGACGATTTCCTCCACGCCAGTAACTGACCTGCAGGTTCCTCATCGGGCGGCAGGCAGTGACGCTCATCGGTATCGCTGCGCCGGTGCCACCGGTTCGAACCGCAGAAAGTACACAGGCGAGCGGATCAATGGTTGTCGTTGGTGCGACGGTCGTCGCAGTTATCGATAGCGACGTCGTGGACCCGGGGATTGCTGTTGTCACTGGGGGCGCCGTCGTCGTTGTGTCTACGACAGTAGAGGGCGAGGTCACCGCGGCGACCGCTGTCGTTGCCGGTGGAAGGGCGGCGTTCTTCGTCTTCGTCTCATTGGTTGTCGCCGACTCGGCGCACGCCGCCAGGCCAAGAAGTGCAGTCAGTACGAGTCCGGTAGCAAAGCGCCTCATGTGGGTCCCCTCAATCTAAAGTCAGGTTCAGACTAGCCCAATTGACGAGACCTGTTTGGTCGGGTCATCGACTGAGGGATCGGGTGTTCGGCGAAGGCGCATTTGGACGTGAGGCGACTCGGTCGTCTTGAGCTTCTCGACGAACCGGTTGAACTCGGCTACGCCACCCGGTGAAGTCCGGTCAGCGCTCGTACGGGATCATCAACGAGTTGATTGAGCTGCCGTCGAGCATCTGCAGGTTGACGAGAACCTGTGTTGCGTCAGCCGGGCCGGGCGGCAGGGTGAATGAGTCGACGTTGCCAGTTTGCGTGGTGGGCTGCGTGAGGGCGGCTGTGTCGTTCCAGAACTGCCAACTCCAACTCTCTAGCCCTTGGCACGCGCGGATGCTGCCGCTGCGCAACGTCACCTCGCAGGATGCAGGCGTTCGGACCGGGCCGGTTGCGATGACTTGCAGTTGGTCTCGAGGGCTGAACGGCACGTTGATTGCACTCGAGAGCATGCCGCGTGGGGTCGAGGTTCCGTCGACGAACTTGACGTTCAGGCGGAGCGAACGTGCACGCGCGGGAATGCCCGCCGTGTCGATTTGGATGGTGCGTTCGAACTTCGCGACCGTTCCTTCCACGGTTGCGATGACACGGTTGGTTCCGCGCTTCACATCGCTGGTCTTGGCTTCCATCCATTCGAGAACGTAGGACTCGACCGGTTTGCAGAGAATGATTTGGCTTGGCTCGACCCGTGTCAGGCAACTTGTCGTGACTTCGAAGACCGGGTTGGTCTTCAGGGTGACATCGCCGGGAATGCCGAGCGTCGAGGTAGCTGCGGTCGGTGAGGTGGGAGATGCCGTGAGGGTTGCATTGGTGAGCGTGGGCCCGAAGCAGCGACCGACGCCCGGTACCCATGGAGAATTCGGGTTGCCGCCCCCAAGGCTGACGAGATCCACTCTGACCAATTCGTTCGGTGAGGTGGTGGTGATCGAGAGTCGGTGAATCTTCTTCGAACGAATCGCAGCACCCGTCATGTCACCCGAGTTGGCTTTCGTTGTGTTGCCTCGAATCCTCAAGTAGAGCATTGTGCTGGGATCCGAATCGGGCCGATCTTCGGTGGTGACGGCGAACTGCACGACGGACGGTTGAGGAATTGTGACAGCTTGAGACACCATGAAGGGTTCTGGCCCGAATGTGAGTGAATCGGCGCGCCAACCACCGAGTGATGGTTGGTTACTCCTGCCGGTTGAACAACCTTCGTACATCGGGTAGCTCGGAACGAGCGGATTCCCGACCGTATCGAGTTCGACGTCTCCAACCCGCTTCCCGCTCCACCCGTTGGCGCCGAGCCAACCGCCTCCGTTTGCAGAGAAGCTGGGGTTGACGAGCAACTCTTTGGCACGGACCAACGCCGCGTTCTTGGTGCGCGGGCCGGCACTTTCGCTCGGACCACAACCGGACAGTGCAATGGCGGCAATGGTTGCGAGCAGAGAGACAGTGGCGACGCGGAAGCGCATCATGCGATTTTATTCGTGGCTACGACGAAGGTTTCGTCGGCAAAGGTCATCGACTGAGCGCATCGAGCAAGGTTTGTCCCTCGCGGGTCCGGAGGGCGGCGTTGACCCGCTGGCGCTCGAGGACCTGTTCCAGGGTCTTCACCGACTGGGGGATGGGGTGTTCGGCGAAGAAGGCCTGTACATCGGCGAGTTGCTCGGGGGTGTTGAGCAGCTTGGTGGTGTCGACCATGCGGACGATTGTGTTGACGGGGAACTTCTCGTTGGCTTCGGTCCATCGCTGGCGCACGACGCGCCAGGCGACTGGCCCGAATTCGCGGTTGGCGATGAGTCGGTTGAGGAGGAATGGCGCATTCTGGGTTTTCACTTCGCCCGAGAAGGCGAAGGCGCAGGCGCGTTCGATAAGGTCGGCCGACTGGAAGTCGGCGAGGGCGTAGAGCGCGCGCATCTGGTCTTGGGGTGACTCGGCGGCCTT
>JBEBAF010000033.1:0-19429 GCA_041159045.1 Actinomycetota bacterium | reverse complement strand
GCGTCGGCGTTGTACGGACCATTTCGCGATGCAGTAGACGTGCAAATTGCCGGTGGTGGAAATCGCAAGGGATACCAACAGGATTGGCGCAATTTCCGCGAGGCGCTCAATGAAGTTGCGGCGGACATCGAGCAGGGAGCCGACATCGTCATGGTGAAGCCCGCTCTCGCGTATCTCGACGTCATTTCCGCCGTACGCGCGATGACGAACCTTCCTCTTGCCGCGTACCACGTGAGCGGTGAATATTCGATGATCAAGGCTGCAGCCGCGAACGGTTGGATCGATCACGATGCCGTTGCGCTCGAACATCTCACCGCAATCAAGCGCGCCGGTGCCGACATCATCCTCACGTATCTCGCTCGTTGGTACGCCGAATCCGTCAACTCCTGAAAGAGGCCTCATGGGTGCCGCTCCGATCCCGTTCTGTGACGACACGGCCTGCCGCACCGCCGGATGCAACCCAACGTTGTGCACCGGGGCGGGCGTGCCGTCGAACACCGCGCTGTACGAGCGTTCGGCACGTGTTATTCCCGGCGGCGTCAACAGTTCGATCCGTGCGTTCAAGGCAGTCGGAGGAAGTCCGTATCTCGTCGCCCGTGCGGAAGGAGCACACGTCTGGGACGTCGAAGGACGGCAGTACATCGATCTCGTGCAGAGCTACGGAGCCATCATCCTTGGCCACGCTCACCCGGCCGTGACCGCGGCGCTCCGCGCGGCTGCGGGTGATGGAACGTCGTACGGTGCACCGACGCCACGCGAAATGAAGTTGGCCGAATTGATCTCGTCACGCGTCGCAAGTTGCGAACAAGTACGATTCATGAACAGCGGTACCGAGGCAACTAGTACCGCGGTGCGCCTCGCCCGCGGTGCAACCGGGCGCAAGCGCGTCGTCATTTTCAATGGAAACTTCCACGGGGCAACCGACGCGCTGCTTGCCGCTGGTGGAAGCGGCGTCGCAACACTCGGATTGCCCGGTACCGCAGGTGTTCCCGACGAAGCGGTCGCCAACACCATCGTGGCGCCGTACAACGTCGTTCCGACACTCGACGACCAAGTTGCAGCAGTCATCGTCGAGCCGGTTGCGGCAAACATGGGTGTCGTTGCGCCAACCCCCGGCTTTCTCGCCGGACTGCGTCGCGAGTGTGATCGCGTCGGTGCACTTTTGGTGTTCGACGAAGTCATCACAGGTTTTCGTCTCGGACCGGGTGGGGCCCAAGAGAAGTACGACGTGTCTCCCGACCTCACCTGCTTCGGCAAGGTGATCGGTGGTGGTTTCCCGATCGGAGCGGTTGGCGGTCGACGCGATCTCATGTCGACGCTTTCACCGATCGGAAAGGTCTTCCACGCCGGCACTCTCGCCGGCAATCCACTCGCAACAGCTGCCGGATTGGCGGCGCTGAACGAACTGACGGACGACGTGTACATGGAGCTCGCAGCGCGCGCCCGACGGGTTGCATCGATGCTGCGTGACGCGTGCGCCTCGGCGGGTGTCGTTGCGCAGTTCCCGGTTGTCGGCACGCTGGTCGGGATGTTCTTCGGAACGGGGAACGGTGCCGCGTTGCCGGTCAATTTCGATGAAGCAAAGAAAACCGACGAAGCGTTGTATGCCAAGGTGTTTCACGCACTCTTGAGCGAAGGTGTTGCACTTGCGCCGGGTGCGTACGAGGCGCTCTTCGTCGGTATGGGCCACGACGATCGTGTGCTCGATGACTTGGCCGCTCGCGTACACGCCGCTCTCATCAAAATCGGACGCTGAACCGTGCGACAAATCCTCACGCGACGATTTGCTCTCGCGTTGGGACTACCAATCGTTCTTGCGTTCGTGTGGTGGTTCACCTTCGTGCGCGGAGGCCATGGGCAAACATCGACTGCTTCGCGACCGCACTTCGTTTCATACGTCGCGTCGGTTGTCACCGTGCAGGCCGACCCCAATTGGGCGGTGAAGGACGGGTTGACGACGGGCAGTGCGCGGCTCGCGATGGACGATGGACGCACGATCTTTCTTGCCGAGGCAACGATGGGTGAGATCACGTGTACCGACCGTGTCAACCCGAACGCTTGCGTCTTTCTCGCTGAAATGCTCGGAGATGCACCGGTGTGGTTTGCATTGACACCGGCCGCGGGTAACGAACCCGTTACGCGGCTCACACTGCCGCCGATTACTGACATGTTGAACAACGGCGACGATGCGGTTCTTGCGAACGGTTGGGTCGTGCCCCTCGCAACTCCGACGAAACGTCAATGTGACACCGCAACATCATCGCTACGCGATTTCATCGATCGATTCGGTGAGAACATGGCCGTGTCGCTGAACCTTGCCACCGACGAGATCGACACCGTGCGATGCACGGCTGAATGATCAGGCGTTGGGAACCAGACGAACGATTGCCGCAGCTGCCTTGTATGCGGCTTCGGCGGGCCCCAGTTCGTCGGGTCGCAGAAGATTCGCCATGATGCGAAGAACCCATTCCATCAACGAACGGCTGTGCATTCCGACGCGCGAAAGTTCGCGCATCAATACCGGTCGGCCGATGACGCGTGCGAACAAACGGGCAACCTTGAAGTACTGCCCGTATTCGTCGTCTAAGAGGGTTTGGTATTGCTGTAGAACCGATGCATTTCCGGTGGTGAGTGCTTCGTGCAGAACGTCGGCCGCGATTCGCGCAGTTTCGTACGCGTAGTCGATTCCCTCACCGTTGAAGGGGTTGACGCTTCCTGCTGCATCGCCGACGACGAGAAAGCCTGCGCCCGACTTCGGACCGACGGATCCACCCATGGGAATGCGACCGCTCGTTGCGCGCTGCGTTGGAGTTGCAGGATCGATCTTCCACGAGTCGGCCACCTGGTGTGCGTACGCATCGAGAAGCTGAGTTGTGTTGACGTTCTTGAAATCGCGGAAGGTCGAGAGAAGACCAACGCCGATGTTCACGGTGCCATCGCCAACTGGGAAAATCCATCCGTAACCCGGCATTGAATTTCCGTTGCGGTCTTTCACGTCGAGTGCAGACTCGATCCATGGATCCGCGTGCAGTGGTGATTCCCAATACGTACGGATCGCCGTGCCATAGGGCCACTCGCGCGTACGGAAGGTTCCCAGCGAACGACCAAAGCGACTGTTTGCCCCGTCGGCGACGATCACGTAGTTCGCGGTGATCGTGACGGGTGTGTCGGAATCTTTTGCTTTGACCACTGCGCCACACACGCGACCACGGTCGAGAACGGGTTCGAGTGCCTCGTGGCCCTCGAGAAGGCGTGCACCATGTTTCGCCGCATTGTTGGCGACCATCGCGTCGAGATCACGGCGTCGCACGACATAACCGTGTTGCGGGTAAACGGGGTGGGTTGGCCACTGCAGCTCGAGTGCCCGACCGTGAGCCGTGGCGCGGAGGCCTTCGTAACGGTGGAACTTGGCGAGGTCGTCAGCCAAACCCATGTCGCCCAACTGTTTGACGGCCCGAGGGGTCAACCCATCGCCGCATGTCTTTTCGCGGGGGAAGGTCTTCTTCTCGACGATGATGCAGTCATGGCCATGGCGGGCCAGCCAGTAGCCGGCCGCGGCACCGGCTGGGCCACCACCGATGATCAGGACTTCAGTCGAGAGGTCTCGCGTGGGGTCGGCCGGCGCGTTCACGCCAGCAGGGTAGAGGCGAAGATTCGCCTGTGCCTTACTTTGCTGTGGTGGTGCGCGGGTCGAGGCCGATGACGTTTGGCACGGGCATCAGCGCCTTGAAGTCCTCGGGGATCTTCTCGAACGTCGTGGCGCCCGATTCAAGGGCCGCAAAAATGGGCGACTCAGGGGAACACCAGTTCTCGTATTCTTTGGCCCACTTCTCGTCCTTCGGGTCGGCTCCCGAGAGGTCGTAGCGCACATGGCATACGACGGCGAGGATTTGGGCTTCCGAGAGCCCGCCGCCGTACTTCTCGCCCTGCTGGGGCATGGGGTTGCCGTTGTAGGACAACGGCGCGTGAGCACCGCCCTCGCGGTTCGGGTCTCCGTACACCTTGATACCGGCCGAGGCGTAGGCCTGGCTGCCCGTGTAGACGAAGTTCAGTTGGTCTTCGATGTGCGGGAAGGTCTTCAAGACTTCGCCCTGGTAGAGCACGCGGCCTGCGCCACCCTGACCCTCGGCACCGTGACATCCGGCACAGTTGCCCCAGACTTGGGTACCCATCGCAAGGGGACCCTCGACGACCTTTTCCTGCGGCTTAATAGCCAAAACGTACAAAAAAGCCCAGACCGGCAGGAGGCTCATCGTGGCCATGGCCCAAAACGGGATCTTGCGGCGCGCCTTGGCGGCGGCAACGACAGGGGAGTCGGGCTTCGCCACTTTGGGAGCAGGAGCAGATTTTTCGGCCTTGGCGGGGGCGGCAGGCTTGGCGACGGCGGGGACGGATTCACCCGAAGCGGCGGGAGCTGCATCGCCGGAACCGCTTGCACCAGCGCGCCGGTCGCGGGAGCGCTTGAGGAGGTGTTCGGGGATCTCGGTCACGAGATACCACGATAGACCTCCGCAGGTGCAGAAATGGAATCAATCGCACGGATTCCACGGGTGATGTCGGCGTCGCCATTGAGATCGAAGGTGACCAGTACCGAGACCAAAGTACGTGCAAAAGAGAAAAGCGATGAAATAGGTGACGTGGGGTAGGCGATGACTAAGGTTCTGCGTGAAGTTTCAGGGCTTCCTGCTTCCCCTCGGAAAGGAACTTTGGCGTAATGCTGGCAATCGACGTACTCAAGTGGCCGGGTATGAACCAAGCGTTTCTCTTTTCGTTTTTCCTGACCACAGGTTTGACGCTCGCGGTGATTCCTTATGGAAAGCGCCGTACGCCCGGTCGGCCATTGTCGTGGGGCGAAGCAATGATCGGCGCCGCCTACATCTTCCTCATTCTCTTTCTCGCTTTCGGCGTCGTTCCCCACCAGTGGATCGACCATGCCGACAAGAACCTCGGCTGGCGTAAAGACAAGCCACTCCTCGGGCCCGGCGGAATTCTGAAGTCCAAGGCCAATGGCGGCAGCTTCCCCTTCGACATCTCCTACGAAGCCCTTCGCGACATCATCGTCGTCGTGATCCACGTCATCTATGTCGGGCTCTTCATGTACATCGCGGTGTGGTGGCAAAAGCGCGGCCAGCAAGCTGCGAAGGAAATCGAAACCTCCACCTACGGGCGTCCGCTCGTCCGCAAGTCGTAACAATTCACAGTCACACCACTCAGTACGAAAGGAGCAATTCTCATGGCAAAAACCGACGCAAATCCGCCCATGCCGGATTGGTCCACCGAGTACCAATTGGTTGAAGTCGACGCCGACTATTTGACGAAGGCCGTCAAGCCGAAGCAGTTCATCCACATCGATCAGAGCGAATGCATCATGTGCGAGGGCTGTGTCGACATCTGCCCGTGGAAGTGCATCCACATGGTCGACCCGGGCGCGGTGGCTGAATCAGTTGGCACCGAACAGCCGGGCCTCGACCCGCGCGACAACGTGATGTTCATCATCGACGACGATGTCTGCACGCGATGTGCGCTGTGCGTCGATCGTTGCCCAACCGGCGTCATCATTCTCGGAAAAGTCGGCGCACCCGTTGCCACCGGCGATTCCCATTCACGTACCAACAACCACGGCTACGCCTACGGCATGCGTTTCTAGGAGCACCCCACATGGCAAAGACGATCGACGATCAACCCACACCCTCGCTGAAAGACCGCGTTTCCAAGGTCGGCGAGCAGATGCAGGGAAGCCAGGCATGGAACTCGATCTTCCGTCCCGGTTCCATCTTCCGCAAGGGTTACACCGACTCACCGCGTAACCGCTCGTACGTCATCATGAACTCGGTGCTCTATCACCTGCACCCAGTGAAGGTGAAGCGTCACGCGGTGAAGGTCAGCTACACGCTGTGTCTCGGAGGACTTTCGTTCTTCTTGTTCATCTTGCTCACCGTGACAGGCATCTTCTTGATGTTCTTCTACCGACCCACCGCAGCCAATGCATGGCAAGACATTCAGTCGCTGCAGACGTCGGTGACATTCGGACTACTCGTGCGCAACATGCACAGATGGGGAGCCCACCTCATGGTGCTTTCCGTCTTCTTGCACATGGCGCGCGTCTTCTACCACGGCGCGTACAAGCCGCCGCGCGAGTTCAACTGGGTGATCGGCGTCGTGTTGCTCACGCTCACGCTGCTCTTGTCATTCACCGGCTACTTGTTGCCGTGGGACCAGTTGGCGCTGTGGGCCGTGACCGTGGGTACCAACATGATGGGTTACACACCGGTGTTCGGTAGTCAGGTGCGTTTCGTTCTTCTTGGTGGTGTCGAAATCGGATCCGCAACGTTGTTGCGCTGGTACGTGTTGCACGTGATCATGCTTCCGTTCGTCATCGTCATCTTCATGGCTATCCACTTCTGGCGCGTCCGCAAGGACGGCGGCATTTCGGGTCCGTTGTGATGGAGGTATGCACCAATGACTGAGATCCCCGAACACCTCCTCAAGCGTGCGCAGGCCGCACGCGAAAAAGCAGCGGGTGGCGATGCGTCGTCAACCGGCGGCGCAAGCGACCGCATCCCCGATCAGTTGCTCGATCGCACCAAGGCTGCAGGTTCGGGCGTCGCCGTGGCAGACAAGCCTGCGGCGGTCGCGACCGCCGCTCCGGGTGGCGTACCGATCGGTGCCGGACCCGGTGGACACACTCAGCGTCTGCTCACTGTCGTCAAGTCCGGTTCCATTCAAGATGTCAAGGCGGCACCGGTTGACAAGGTGCACACGTGGCCGCACCTGCTCGCCGTCGAGTTCGTTGCGGCACTCTCGTGTCTGACGTTCCTCTTCATGTTCTCGTGGTTCGTCAATGCACCACTGCTTCAGGCGGCAAACGTGAACCGAACACCGAACCCGTCGAAGGCCCCTTGGTACTTCCTCGGTCTGCAGGAACTGCTCACCATGTTCCACCCCATGATCGCCGGCGTGACCTTGCCGGGTGTCGCGCTCATTGCATTGATGCTCGCTCCTTATGTCGACAAGAACCCGTCGAACAAGCCCGAGGATCGCAAGTTCATCACCAGCCTCATGACCGTGCACCTCATGTTCTGGGCCGTGCTCGTCATCATCGGTTCGTTCTTCCGTGGACCCGGATTCAACTTCGTGTTCCCGTGGCGCGACGGCATCTTCTTCGAGTTGTGACAGGAGCAGGACGACACTCATGAGTACTCCCCTCATCATCGCCATTGCGATCGCAGCGATCGTTGTGTTGGGCGGCCTCGTCTTCGTGACGGCTGCACGCAAATCGGAAGTGCGTGGCGCAGGTGCGTTGTCGCGCGAGACGAAGCGTCGCGACCGCGCGGCAGCGTCAACATCTGCGCCAACCGGTCGTGCGTTCGAAGCTGCTGCAACATCGACGTCCACCGACATCGCAGTTGCGCAAACCGCAGAAATCGAAGAATGGGTCGCGCCCGATCCGGAAACGCTCGGTGAAACGCGCCGTGCTTTCTTCAACCGCGCAACCATCACACTCATGAGCGCATCGCTCGGTGCGTTCGGTGCGTCGTTGATCGGATTCCTCTGGAAGGGATCCGCCGGCGGGTTCGGTTCGAAGTTCAACGTCGGAAAGATCGACGACGTTGTTCAGAACATTCGCTCGAGCAAGGGATTTGCTTACTACCCCGAAGCACGTGCATGGGTCACGGAATACCCGAAAGACTCGGTTGCGAAAGCCAAGGCGGTATACGGAAAGCAGTCGGCAGTGTTCAGCGGCATGCAGTCCGGCATCGTTGCGTTGTACCAGAAGTGTCCGCACCTCGGATGCCGTGTGCCGAACTGTCAGAGTTCGCAGTGGTTCGAGTGCGGTTGTCACGGTTCGATGTACAACCGTGTCGGTGAGAAGAAGGCCGGCCCGGCACCGCGCGGCATGGATCGCTTCGGTGTCGCCATCAGCAACGGCCAGCTCATCATCGACACCGGTGCGGTATTCGGCGGACCGCCGATCGGCACCAACACAACCGGCCAAGAGGCCGAAGGACCGCACTGCCTCGCCGGCGGTGCAGGAGGCCACCACTGATCATGGTTGCTGCAATCAACACCAACATCGCTTGGATCATCCTCGCCGTCATCGTGACGGCGTGGGTTGTCTACGGACTTTTCAACATCCGCGGCGGACGTCGCGAGATTGGTTCGGAAATCGAACTGGCTGCGAACCGCAAGCCCTATTACGACGACGAGATTCTCGAAGGCAAGAAGCTCGAACGCACGCAGTTGCTCGGCCTCGCGTTCCTTGCAATCATCACGGTGTCACTCCCGCTTTACTGGGTTCTCGAGCCCGGGCGTCAATCGAATGCTGAGTTCGGTTGGAACAAGCGCTTTGCCAGTTGGGGCGGACAGTTGTTCGACGTCACCGCAAACGGTGGCTTCAACTGCGCCGGCTGCCACGGCGGTATGAAGGCCAACGGCGGCAACGCTCCGTACGCCGTCACCGATCCGAAAACGGGTGAGGTCAAGGCCGTGAGTTGGCGTGCACCTGCGCTGAATACGGTGTATCACCGCTTCTCGGAAGAAGAAGTGCGTTTCATCCTTCAGTACGGACGCCCGTTCTCGCCAATGTCACCGTGGGGCACGGTTGGCGGTGGCCCGATGAACGACCAGCAAATTCAAACGCTTCTCGACTACTTGAAGAGCATTCAGATTCCGCGAGAAGATTGCGCCGTCGAGGGTGACGGTCCGCTTCTCTGCGATGGCGGTCACCTACCGAAGACCAAGCAGGAAGAAATTCAAGCCGAAGCCGTGCGTCTCGTGAAGGCCGGTTCCTACAAGTCGGTCGGCGAAGCACTCTTCAATCTCGACCTCGACGGTGGTGCGTACGCATGCGCTCGTTGTCATACGAAGGGTTGGTCGTACGGTGATCCACAGGTCACCGGCGGCGGTGCCTTTGGTCCGAACCTCACCGGTGGTTCGACGGTTCGTCAGTTCCCCAGCCAGAACGACATGATCTCGTTCATCAAGGCCGGTTCGGAACTCGGCAAGAAATATGGCGAACAGGGCCAGGGCAGCGGACGCATGCCCGGTTTCGGTGGCATCTACACCGACGACCAAATCAAGGCGATCGTTGAGTACGTGAGGGGCCTCTAAATGTTGTCGACACTTCTCGCCATCGGGTGGGAGCCCGAAATTCGCGGTGCCATCGTTGTGATGATCGGCGTTGTGGTCCTCATGGGCAGCGTCTATCTGATTCTCGGATCCAACGTCGGAGCCCGTCTCGGATTGTTGATTGCGCTTGCCGGGCTCGCCGGCTGGATGGCAACGATGGGTGCGATTTGGTGGACCTACGGCATTGGTCTGAAGGGTCGCGAGGCGACGTGGAAACCTGCCGCGCCAATTTCCATTGTTCGCGACGCACGACTGCTCGACAAGGCAGAAGTTCTGTCGGAACCGATCACCGTCGACGCTGGTGCGGCGCCAAGCAAGGTGGCCTCGATTGCGGAAGCCGAACTTGTCGGCGAAGGTTGGACGAAGCTCGACGAGGCTGACCCACGTCGTGGTCAGGCCGTCGCCTCGGCCGACGACATCATTCAGAACAAGGCGAAGGAATTTGCAGCCGGCGAGTACACCGCTGTCGCTGTGTACAACCGCGGTGGCGAACGCTGGCCGAAGATCTCCGACAAGATTGACTTCACCGCGTTTTTCCACAAGTCGCGTTATGCGCTCGTCGAACTCGCGCCGCTCGTGCCGCAGCGAACCGAACCGGGTCGCGCACCAGCGAAACCCGTCATCGATGCAGCGCAGCCGCATCGCTATCTGCTGATGGTTCGCGATCTTGGAAGCAAGCGCCAGCCGGCGGTGTTCATCACCATCGGGTCGTCGATCATCTTCCTCATCCTTTGTTGGTTGTTGCACCGTCGCGATCGTTTCCTCGTGCAGAACGTTTCCGGTGAATTGAACCCGGCGAAGGCCTAGGTTTCGAACGCCATGGGGCAGTACCTTCCGATCATCGCCTTGCTCGTTTTGGCGATTCTCTTCGGTGCGCTCAGCTTCGTTGGGTCGACTCTTCTGGCACCGAAGCGTCCGAACGCCGCAAAGGAAGCGCCGTACGAATGTGGCATCGTTCCGAGCCGCGAACCTCCGCAACGCTTTCCAGTCTCGTTCTACATCGTGGCGATGTTGTTCATCATGTTCGACATTGAAATCATCTTCGTCTACCCGTTTGCGGTCGATCGTGAGTTTCTCGGCTCGTTCGCCTTCTTCGAAATGCTTGCGTTCAGCGCAGTGTTCTTCGTCGCGTTCGTGTACGTCGTCGCACGCGGCGCGCTCGACTGGGGTCCTGTGCAACGTTCTCGCCGACTCGATTCGTCACTCGACGGTGTTGTCTCTGCGTCACGTACCGTGTCGTCGACGATTCGTCGCGTCGGCGTCGAGGGTCGTGTCGAAGAAGCCGCAACTTCGAACACAGGAGCAGCTGCCTGATGGCCGTTCGTGACATTCTCGACGAGGGCCTCGGTGGACTTCAGCACAATTTCCTGACCGGTCGTATCGAAGACCTCGTCAATTGGTCTCGTTCGCGTTCGTCGTGGCCGGCATCGTTCGGTCTCGCGTGTTGCGCAATCGAGATGATGGCCACCGGAGCCGCGCACTACGACCTCGCACGTTTCGGCATGGAAGTCTTCCGCGCATCTCCGCGACAGGCCGACATCATGATCGTTGCCGGACGCGTCAGCCAAAAAATGGCTCCGGTGTTGCGTCAGGTGTACGACCAGATGATGGAACCCAAGTGGGTCATCTCGATGGGTGTCTGTGCGTCAAGTGGCGGCATGTTCAACAACTACGCAATCGTTCAGGGCGTCGACCAGGTCGTTCCTGTCGACGTGTACGCGCCGGGTTGCCCACCTACTCCCGAAACCTTGATTCATGCAATCGAGACCTTGCACCAGTTGATCGAAGACGGCGAAATCATGCGTCGGCGCAAGGAAACCGGCGCTGGTGCGAACGTCCACATTCAGGAAATCCCGGCAGGTTCCGTCAGCACGCCCGTCATCCTCGGAGCGCGTTGACCATGACTGACGTCAACAACGAAGCGGTTCAGGCTGCCCAGCCTGCGATGCGGTACGGATGTTCCGTCTCCGATTCGCGCGGGCAGGTTGTCATTCACCCGACGCGCGAGAACTACATCGCGACACTCAAGGCACTGGTCGACGACACCTTCGTGTTGTGCACCGATCTCACCGCGGTCGACTACTCGACATACGCCTCTCGCGTCGGCAAACCCGGTGATCGTTTCGAAGTGGTGTTGAATCTCATCTCTCTCGAGCGTCGCGAGAGAATCCGTGTTCGTGTCGCGGTGCCCGATGCCGACCCAACGCTCCCGTCCGCATTCGACCTCTACCCGGGAACGGAAGCGATGGAACGCGAGGTGTTCGACATGTTCGGCATTTCGTTCTCCGGGCATCCCGACCCTTCGCGCATCTTGATGCCGGAAGACTGGGAAGGTCATCCGTTGCGCAAGGACTATGCGATCGGGCGTATTCCGGTTCAGTTCAAGGGGAGCCCCTCATGACCGAACTCATCACTGCAACGCCGGGTGCCACGGCCGAGGGCAACCAGGAAATGCGTCTCCGCAGCGACCTCACCGCGAAGGAAGTCATGCGCGAAGTCGGCGCAGTGCTGCGCATGAGCGAAAAAGACGCAGCGGCACTTTCGATCGACGACGTCGACGTTCCCGAAGATCAGTCGATGATCATCAACATGGGTCCGCAGCACCCCAGCACGCACGGGGTGTTGCGTCTCATGCTCGAACTGCAGGGTGAGCGCGTTCTGCGTTGCAAGCCGATCATCGGTTATCTGCACACCGGGATGGAAAAAACCGGTGAAGATCTCACGTTCATGCAGGGCGGCACGAACGTCACGCGCATGGACTACCTCTCGCCACTGAACAACGAACTCGTCTTCTCGATGGCCGTCGAGAAGCTGCTCGGAATCGACGGTGACATTCCCGAACGCGCTGTCTGGATGCGCATGTTGTTGTCCGAACTCAACCGCATGAGCAGTCACTTGCTGTTCCTCGCCACCAACGGCATGGACATCGGCGCGGTGTCGATGATGATCTACGGCTGGCGCGAACGCGAAGAAGTGTTGCGCTTCTTCCAGAAGGTCACCGGCTTGCGGATGAACCACAACTTCATTCGCCCTGGCGGTTTGGCTGCCGACCTTCCGGCCGGCTGGCGCGACGACGTACTCGACATTCTCGATCGTCTGCCCGACCGCCTCCACGAATACGACATCCTCATGACGGAGCAGCCCATTTGGCGCGAACGTTTGCAAGGAGTCGGCGTCATCACTGCACAAGAGGCAGTTGCTCTCGGCGCGACCGGGCCGATTCTCCGTTCCACTGGTGTGCCCTGGGATCTTCGTCGCGACATGCCCTATCTGCATTACGACGAAGTCGAATTCGACGTGATCGTGGGTTCGTACGGCGATGCCTTCGATCGCTACGCGATTCGTTTGAACGAAATCCGCGAGTCGATGAAGATCGTGCGCCAAATCCTCGACCGTATGCCGTCGGGTGACTACCGCATTCAGGACAAGAAGGTCACGCCACCACCGCGTGCACGTATCGACGAGTCAATGGAAGCGTTGATCCACCATTTCAAGATCTTCACCGAGGGCTTCAAGGTGCCCGAAGGCGAGGTCTACGTCGGAATCGAAAGCCCGCGCGGCGAAATCGGCTGCTACATCGTGAGCGACGGATCATCGAAGCCGTATCGCATGCACATGCGTGCGCCGTCTTTCGTCAACATCCAGTGTCTGCCGCACATGATGCGTGACGGTCTCGTTGCCGACGCCGTTGCCGTGATTTCGTCCGTTGACCCTGTTCTCGGAGAGGTTGACCGATGAGCCGTTTGAACGACGCCAATGTTGCGATTGCCCAAGAGATCATCTCGCGCTATCCGCGCCCGAAGTCAGCCCTCATTCCGATTCTGCACCTGTCGCAAGAGCAGAACGGATACGTCACGGAAGATGCGATGAAGCACATCGCAGAACTCGTCGGTGTGACACCGGCGGAAGTGCTCGGAACCGCTTCCTTCTACGAGATGTTCAAGTTCGAGCCCGTCGGCAAGTACGTCATCAACATCTGCGGCACCATGTCGTGCGCGTTGCTCGGTGCCGACGAATTGCTGCACAAGGCGGAACACAAACTCGGCATCAAGGCCGGTGGTACCACCGCTGATGGCATGTTCACCATCGAGCATGCCGAGTGTCAGGCTGCTTGCACCGAAGCACCTTGTTTGCAGGTGAACTACCGCTATCGGTTCCGCATGACTCCGGCCCAGCTCGATGCGTTGATCGACGATCTCGCTGCCGGAAAACTCGCGGAAGAAATTCCACCGCACGGCACACTCGCGCGTGTTCGTCAGCACATTCCGGCCGACAAGAGCGTGGGCGCTCTACCTCCCGAGGCGCCGAACCAAGAGCCGACATGGATGAACGGAAAGGCGGCGCTGTGACCGGTTCGTATACCCATGCCGCCGGCTTCTATGCAGGCGATCGTCCGAAGATCGTGACCTCGCGCTTCGAGTACGCCGACTCGTTCACCCTCGAGCGGTATCTCGCCACTGATGGCTACAAGGGTCTCCGAGCGGCGCTCGGCCGTCCGGCGAACGACGTGCACGAAGAAGTCAAGAACGCAACCGTTCTTGGTCGCGGTGGTGCCGGTTTCCCGGCGGGAACGAAGTGGGGCCTCATGCCTCCGGGGAATTTCCCACGTTATCTGGTCGTCAATGGTGACGAAAGCGAACCGGGCACCTACAAAGACCGCCTTCTGATGGAGCGCGATCCTCATCAGCTGATCGAAGGATGTCTGATCGCGTGTTACGCGGCCGGACTCTCGCGTTGTTTCCTCTATATACGTGGCGAAATGGCACTCGCCCAAGAGCGTGTCGCCGCAGCGTTGAACGAGGCGTATGCCGCGGGCTACGTCGGTCGCAACATTCTCGGATCGAGTTTCTCTGTCGACATCGTCCTCCACTGGGGTGCGGGGGCCTACGTCGTGGGCGAAGAAACCGCTCTCATCGAAAGCCTCGAGGGCAACCGCGGAATGCCGCGCCTCAAGCCGCCGTACTTCCCGGCTGCAATCGGTCTGTATGGCCAGCCAACAATCGTGAACAACGTTGAAACGCTCGCGAACCTTCCGTGGATCACGCGCAACGGCGCCGAGGCGTACACCGCGATCGGCACAAAAACTTCCCCCGGCACGCGCATGGTCGCGGTGTCGGGTCATGTGAATCGCCCCGGTGTCTACGAGATCATCAACGGCGTCACCACGTTCCGCGATCTCTTCTACGGCGAAGAGTTCTGCCAAGGAATTCGCAACGGAAACAAGTTGAAGGCCTTCGTTCCCGGAGGCGGATCCGCTCCGTGGTTCCTGCCCGATCAACTCGACCTTCCCTTCGAAGCGAGCCAGGTTGGCCCGGCCGGCTCGATGCTCGGCTCCGGCGCCATCATGGTGATGGATGAAACGACCGACATCCCGTACGCGGCACTCACGCTGACGCGTTTCTACGCGCACGAGTCGTGCGGTAAGTGCACTCCGTGTCGTGAAGGCGGTACGTGGCTCGAGCGAATTCTCACGCGCATCGTGGAAGGCAACGGCACCGATGCTGATCTCGAACAACTCGTCGAAGTCGGTACCTCGATCTGCCCGGGCGATTTCCCGCATGCGTCGAGCGAGCGCCTCGGCCTTTCCGCGGTTCCGTTCCCGTACAAGATGACCACCATTTGTTTCGTCGGCCCGTCCGCCTATGCGCCGGTCAACTCGGCCCTCACGTTGTTCCCCGAGGAATTTGCGGCACGCGTCACCAAGCGCAATCGCATCCCCGTCACCGCAGTAGGGGGTGAGTGATGAGCAATCAAGACACGTCCGCTGAAACTCCCGCAGAAGAAGGTCAAGACGTTCAGGAAGTCGTCATCGATCCGAATGCGATCACGATCAATCTGAACGGTCGCGATGTTCCTGCCCGCAAGGGTGAATTGATCATCGCCGCAGCCGATCGCGCAGGCGACTTCATTCCGCGCTTCTGCTACCACCCGCGCATGAAGGCCGTCGGCATGTGCCGTCAGTGCATGGTCGAAGTCGAAGGTCCGCGCGGACCGATGATGGTGGTGTCGTGTATGACACCGGTGGCCGAGGGCCAAGTGGTGCGCACCGAAACCGAACAGGTGAAGCGTGCGCAAGAGGGAATCCTCGAATTGCTTCTCGCCAATCACCCGCTCGACTGTCCGGTATGCGACAAGGGCGGCGAATGCCCGCTGCAAGACCAGGCGTTCTCGCATGGTCCCGGCGAGAGCCGCTACGTCGAAGAGAAGCGCCACTACGAGAAGCCAATCGCGATCAGCGATCTCGTCTATCTCGACCGAGAACGTTGCATTCTCTGCGACCGCTGCACACGTTTTGCCAGCGACGTCGCCGGCGATCCGTTGATCTCTTTCACTCATCGCGGCAACAACACGCAGGTGCTCACATTCCCCGACGAACCGTTTGCCTCGTACTTCTCGGGCAACACGGTGCAGATTTGCCCCGTTGGTGCCCTCACCGCCAAGCCGTATCGCTTCAAGGCCCGACCGTGGGATCTCGAAGAAACCGAGAGCACGTGCACCACGTGTGCCGTCGGCTGTCGTGTATCAGTCCAGTCCAGTCGAGATTCGCTCGTGCGCCTTCAGGGTGTCGACGTACCCGGCGACCCCGATCGCGAATCGGTGAACTGGGGTTGGTTGTGCGACCGCGGACGTTTCAACTTCGAATCCGTCAACAACGCAGACCGCTTGTCGAATCCGATGGTGAAGACCGATGGCAAGCTCACCGCAACGTCGTGGTCGCAGGCTCTCGAAACAGCGGCCCGCACGATTCGTTTGGCGATTTCGTCACGAGGCGCCGACAGCGTTGGCATCATCGGAGGCGCGCGTCTTGCGAACGAGGACGTTCGGGCGTGGGCGATGCTGGCCGATGCGCTGGGTATCACCCGTCGCGATGCGCAACTCGACGACGGTTTGCCCGCCGAAATTTTCAGTCTCCCCCAGGCATCGGTCAACGATGCGGCTTCGGCAACAACCGTTGTCTTGCTCGGTCCGGACCTGAAGGAAGAATTGCCCGTACTCCATCTTCGTCTGCGCGATGCAGCGACGAAGCGTGGTGTGCGCATAGTTGAATTCGCATCGAAGGCAACAGGCCTCACGCGTCATGCGTGGAAGTCCGTGCCGTACGAACCCGGTAACCAGGTTGCCGCCGTTCGCGCGGCTGTTGCCGATCCGGAAATTTCCGCACAGTTTGCGAAGGGCAACGTTGTCGTCGTTCTTGGCCGGGCAAACCTTGCCGAGTCGAGTGACTTCACTCTGCAGGCGTTCAACGCACTCGCCGACGCCATTCCGGCTCTGCGTGTGTTGCCGGTGTTGCGTCGCGGCAATGTGCGCGGAGCCCTCGAGCAGGGTCTGGCGCCGCAGTCCGACGGTGACACGCGTGACATCCTCGAGGCCGCCGCCGATGGTCACATCGAATGCCTCGTCTTGCTCGGCGCCGACCCCATCAGCGATGTGCCCGATGTCGATCTCGCGCGTCGTGCGCTTGCCAATGCGCGCAACATCATTGCGCTCGACACTTTCCCCAGCGCTTCGTCTGTTCTCGCCGATGTGTTGCTGCCCGTCGCGGCTTTTGCCGAACGTACGGGAAGTGTCACCAACATCGAGGGATCGATCAGCTGTCTGTCGCAGCGTGTCACCGCACGCGGAACGAGCCGACCCGACTGGATGGTTGCAGTCGAACTTGCCGAACGACTTGGACACGACCTCGGGGTCGATTCACTCACCGGCCTGGCAGCGCAGTCGGTCGAAAACGGAACGCGCACAACGCTCTCGACAAGTGGCGTCACCGCGCCCGACCGCAATTCGTATGCGTTGCGTCTCGTTGTGTCGCGCAAGATGTACGACAAGGCAGTTGGCACAGTTACCAGCCCTTCACTCGTGGGGCTGGCACCATCTGCCGCAATTCACTTGAACCCACGCGACATCGAAGCAATCGGCACGTCGGCCGGCCGCGAAGTGCGTGTGTCGACGTCGCGTACGTCGATCGTTCTTCCGGTACGCGCCGACCCGGGCGTGTTGAAGGGCACCGCCTGGGTTCCGTTCAATCTGCCCGGCGCCGACGTACGTGAACTTCTCGGTGCCGACCAGCCCGTCACCGACGTGCGAGTGGAGAACCTGTCATGAGCAACGTGGTGTCGTTCCTTGCCATCGATCCGTTGCTCGACGGCGATTTGTTGTGGACTCCGCTCCTCATCGTTCTCATGAAGGTGCTCATCGTCTTCGTGGTCGGTCTTGTGGCCACGATGTTGATGGTGTGGTTCGAACGCAAGGCGATCGCCGGCATGCAAAATCGCATCGGTCCGAACAAGGCCGGTCCTTGGGGCCTCCTGCAGACACTTGCCGACGGAACGAAGTTGTTCTTCAAGGAAGATCTGCTTCCCGAGAAAGCCGACAAGTTCGTCTTCCGTTTGGCTCCTTACCTTTCGTTCGTGCCGGCGTTTCTTGCGTTCGCGATCATTCCGCTCGGTGGCGACTTCCGCGACGGCAAGGGTGGATTCGTGACGTGGTTCGGTCACACGACGCGTCTGCAACTTGCCGACCCGCCGATCGGTGTCCTCTTCGCTCTCGCCATCTCGTCGATCGCCGTTTACGGCATCATGCTTGCGGGCTGGTCGAGCGGTTCGAAGTATCCGTTGCTCGGTTCGGTTCGCGCGTCGGCGCAGATGGTCAGCTACGAGGCTTCGCTCGGTTTGTCTCTCGCCGCCGTCATTCTCGTGTGCGGAACATTGTCGACGAGCGGCATCGTTGATTCGCAGATTTCACTCGGCTCGTGGAACGTCGTGGCAACCGGCATCGTGCCGTTCCTCATCTTCCTGGTGTCGGCAACGGCGGAACTCAACCGGCCGCCGTTCGACCTTGTCGAAGCAGAACAGGAACTCGTCGGCGGTTTCAACACCGAATATTCGTCGATTCGTTTCGCACTCTTCTTCCTTGCCGAGTTCATGAACACGATCACGATGTCGGCGTTCATCGTGACGCTGTTCTTCGGCGGTCCACAGCCGGTCACGATCGGCAACACGACCCTCGACATTCCGCTCATTCCGAATGGCCTGGAAGGAACCGTCTGGTTGCTGCTGAAGGTTCTCGTCTTCCTGTACATCTACATCTGGTTCCGCGGCACCCTGCCGCGCTTCCGCTACGACCAGTTGATGGATCTTGGTTGGAAGTTCCTCATTCCCGCCTCGCTCGGCTGGTTCATGCTGCTTGCCGCACAGCGCCTCGCCGACGACAAGGGTTGGGACCAGTGGGTTGTCGTGCCGCTGTCGCTCGTTGTCATCATCGTCGCATTCGTCATGATGCAGCTGGCCTTCCGTGCCAGCGATCGCAATCGTGAAGCCGAGGGGGTGCAGTTCTAGATGGGTTACCTCGGAGGGTTCCTCGTCACCGTGCGTCAGCACGGCAAGCGCAATCGCGTGACCACCGAATATTCCGGTGGTCGCATGTTCCGCAAGGGCAAGTCGGAAAAGCGCGACGAAAAGATCGAAAAGCCGGAACGTCTGCACGGGCGTCACGTTCTCAACCGTTACGAAGACGGAATGGAAAAGTGCATCGGCTGTGAATTGTGCGCTGGTGTGTGTCCGGCCAAGTGCATCTATGTACGTGGCAAGGACAACGACCCCACGAATCCCACCTCGCCGGGCGAGCGTTTCGGTTTCGTTTACGAGATCAACTACCTGCGCTGCATCCACTGCGACATGTGCGTCGAGGCGTGTCCCACCGAAGCCATCACCGAGTCAAAACTCTTCGAATTCTCCTTCACCAACCGGCGTGACGCGATCTACACGAAAAACGAACTGCTCGTCGATGATTCCGGCAAGCCGCAGCAGTTGCCCTGGGAAGATTGGCGTCCGGGCGAAGACGTGCTGACATCCGGTTGGATGCGCGCCACGTCGCCCGGTGGCGATGCCGACTTCGAAGGTGTCGTGTCGTGGAGCGGTGAGCTCGGTTACGGAGTTCGCGCCGCCGAGCCAACGCAGTCCGAGAGGGACGCGAAGTAAATGGAACTCTTCGTCTTTGTCTGCGCAGCGATCATGATCCTCGCCGGCGCCCTGGGTGTTGTGCTGCGTGCGAATCCGGTGCACGCTGCGCTCAGCATGATTCTCACCTTGTTCGGAGTCGCCGTGATGTTCGTTTCGCGCGACGCGAACTTCCTTGCAGCGGTTCAGGTCATCGTTTATGCCGGCGCAATTGTTGTCCTTTTCCTCTTCGTCATCATGCTTCTCGGCGTCGACAAGGCGGAAGACCTGCGCACTGAACCGTTGGGAAATGTGCAGCGTCCGCTCGCGGTCGTTCTCGGAGCCGGCGTGCTTGCAGTTCTCGTCAC
>JBEBAF010000032.1:0-4007 GCA_041159045.1 Actinomycetota bacterium | reverse complement strand
GCTGACTATTCGCCGTCGCCCAGCGCCAGCAGGCCGCCTGCGCCCAGGGTTCCCGTCTTGCGGTACACGGCGAGCTTTTCGCGGCTGTCGTCGATGTCGAGGTTGCGCATGGTCAACTGACCAATGCGATCGAGCGGTCCGAATGCTGCGTCTTCGACACGTTCCATGCTGAGGCGCTCGGGTGCATAGGTGAGGTGGGGGCCCGACGTGTTGACGATGGTGTAGTCGTCGCCGCGGCGCAGGCGCAGGGTCACCGTGCCGGTGACGGCGCTGCCAACCCAACGCATCAATGGTTCGCGCAACATGAGTGCCTGCGGGTCGAACCAACGACCTTCATAGAGCAACCGGCCGAGACGGCGACCCATCGTGCGGTAGTTCTCGATCGTGTTTTCGTTGTGGATGCCGGTGACGAGGCGTTCGTACGCGATGTGCAGCAGCGCCAGCGCCGGGGCTTCGTAGATTCCACGGCTCTTTGCCTCGATGATGCGGTTTTCGATCTGGTCGGACATGCCGAGACCGTGTCGTCCACCGATGATGTTTGCCTCGTTGACGAGATCGACCTGCGAGGCGAACTGCTTGCCGTTGATCGCAACCGGCCAGCCTTCGACGAACTCGACGCTGACCGTTTCTTCGGTGATCGAAACGTCGGACTTCCAATGTGCAACACCCATGATCGGCTCGACGAGATCCATGCCGTTGTCGAGTTCTTCCAGCAACTTTGCCTCGTGCGTTGCGCCCCAGATGTTGGCGTCGGTCGAGTACGCCTTTTCCTTGCTGGCGCGGTACGGAAGCTTGCGCGTCGTGAGGAATTCACTCATCTCGCTTCGACCGCCGAGTTCCGATACGAACGTCGGGTCGAGCCACGGCTTGTAGATACGCAGTGCCGGATTGACCATGAGGCCGTAGCGGTAGAAGCGTTCGATGTCGTTGCCCTTGTAGGTGCTGCCGTCGCCCCAGATGTCGACCTTGTCGGATTGCATCGCGCGCACGAGCAACGTTCCGGTGACGGCGCGGCCGAGTGGTGTGGTGTTGAAGTAGGTTTTGCCGGCGGTGGTGATGTGGAACGCGCCACACTGCAGTGCGATCAGACCTTCACGGACCAGTTCCTCGCGGCAATCAACGAGGCGCGCGGCCTCGGCTCCGTATTGCAGCGCACGGCTGGGGATCTGGTCGAGCTCGGGCTCGTCGGGCTGGCCAAGGTCGGCCGTGTAGCAGTAGGGAAGCGCACCACGCTCGCGCATCCATGCAACGGCCGCCGACGTGTCGAGGCCGCCCGAAAAGGCGATGCCGACACGCTCGCCCGAGGGCAACGACGTGAGAACCTTGCTGCGCGACGCTTCAGACATGGCGCATACGGTATCCACCGCACACGAGTCTTCAGGGCTTTATTGCTGGAAGCTCAGGGCGTTGCTCATGGAAGCTCAAGGCTTCTGGAACCACTTGTTCATGAGCATGTGGACGTGGCGGATCTTCGTCTCTTGGTAGTTCGCCAAGGTGACGCCGGGCTTGGTCATCGCGCGCAAGCCGCGCTGGACCTTCGGCAGGTTGAACGAGTCCTGGTTGAAGACACGCGCCAAATTGCCGAGCTCGGGCGCATCGGCCCAATCGTCTTCTGCGGTGAGCCAATGAATCGGCGCAGAAGGTGGCTTCGGCTTCGACTCGTCGTAGGGCTCGAGATACATGCACTCCATGATCGACATGTCGTGTCGATCTTCGTACGGACGGAAGCGGTAGCAGATGCGGTTGAACGCACCCCACGGATGGAAGTTCGGGAACACCGTGTAATAGATGCTGTCGCTGAACTCGGCATCGCTGAACTTGTCGGCTTCGTCGCCGTAGATCTCGCGCATGGTTGCGCGGCCTCCGTTGCCGAACATCTGTCGAGCCGACGTGCCGTCGGGCAGAACCACCGACGATTCTTCGTCGAGTCGTTTGTCGGCAACAGCGTCGAACATTTCCTGTTCGGTTGGCTCGAACTTGATGTGCGGGCTGGGTGTGCCGTTCGGCGTGATCGCTCGTGAGTAGTTGCCTTTCCAGTCGTACTGCGTGTTTGCATCGCCGATGGCGGCCAACAGCTGTGGATGGGTGGCAACCACGTGGAACGCCTCGCTGAATGCCTCTTGAACGATCTTCCAGTTGGTGTTGAAAATCTTCGCGACGTGCACGCTCTTGTAGCGCTTCTCGAGAGGCCAACGTTCGAAGTGCCAAGGAAAGTCGCCGAGGAATGATTCGAGCGACTCGCAGTTTTCATCCATGTTGATGAACACGAAGCCACCCCAGGTGCCGACCTTGACCTCGGGAAGGTTCCATTCGTCCTTGTTGATGTGCGGGAAGTCCCACTCGCACGGCACTTGCTTCAGCGAACCGTCGATGTTCCAGCAAAATCCGTGGAACGGACAGCGCAGATCGGTTGCCGGGCCGTCGACTTCGCGGAGCAAGCGTCCACGGTGGAGGCAGACATTGTGGAAGGCGCGGATCTCGTTCGGCTTGGTGCGGATGACGAGGATCGAACTCTCGCAGATGTCGTAACGCAGGGTGTCGCCGACGTTCGGAACGTCGTCTTCGCGGCACGCCATTTGCCAGACGCGCTTCCAGACCTTTTCCTTTTCGAGTTCATGCCATTCGCGGCTCGTGTATGCGGCCACGGGAAGGTCGGCGTCGCCCATGAATTCCCAGTTGACCCAACGCAACACGTCGGGAACGGGTCGCGAATCGTTCTTGTGAAGATCCTGGTACGACAGTCCGGGCGAACGTGCCTCGCCGGGTGCAGGTGAAGTCATTGTCATTTTGCTGCCGCCTTTTTTGCCGCAACCGCGCGATGGTTGCGCGATTGTTCCTGATCGATCACAACCTGGCGACCTGCGATCCACACGCACAGGTGCGGGTCGCATTGCTTGATGTCGCCGGTCAGATAAACGCCGTCCTTGGTGAATTCGCCCGACGAACCGTCTTTACGCACGATGATCGTGCCGGCCTCGGTCAGGTCGTACGTCGCCCCCGACAGCGGGTGTTTGATTCCACGCATCCCATACCCCCATGAGTCGTGTCGTTGGGGGAGAGATTAGTGCGATTCGCGGCCGGCGAAAGATGCGAACGATCCGAGCAGTGCGGCGCCGGCGAGCGTAAGTGCGACTACTGCAGCTCCTGTGGCGTTGCCCAAGTCGAATACGGCTGACACGCCGAGCACAACCGACAACGCGACCGACACGACAGGGGCGAAAGTTCCGCGTCGCGCCGCGACGATGAAGGCCACGAGCATCGCCACGTACACGATTGCCGCGCCGATGGCCGGCGTGGCTTGCCCGAAGACGCCGTGGTCGTCGATCCACCACAACGGCTTGCCGGTACGACGGCTGGCGACCGACAGGAAGCCGTGGGCCACGGCGACGAGAACCCACGTCGCAGCAAGGATGCGGGACCAAGTAGCCGACATTGCGCCCGATACTACGGGCAGTAGCCTGATCCGCGCATGAGTGCCCCCCACTTCGAAAAGCTCTCCATTTTCTTCCCCATGTGGAACGAAGAGGCGTACATCGAGCGGGCATTGTCGGCCGGGCGTGAACTGTGCGAAGACCTCGTTGCCTCGGGGGAAATCGGCACGTACGAACTCCTCATCGTCGACGATGCCTCCACCGACTCCACTCCGCAACTCGCCGACAAGTTTGCCGCCGAAGACCCACGCGTGCGGGTGGTGCATCATCCCGTGAACCGCAAGCTGGGTGGTTCGATGAAGACGGGTTTCTCGAACTGCACGGGTGATCTCATTCTCTACACCGACGCCGATCTGCCGTTCGACATGCTCGAGGCCCGCAAGGCGGTTCGTCTGTTGCGCTACTACGAAGCCGACATTGTCAGTGCGTACCGTTTCGATCGAACCGGCGAGGGATACGTCCGCACCGTGTATTCGGCTTTCTACAACGGTCTCGTTCGTTTGTTTTTTGGTGTCAAGATGCGCGACATCAACTTCGCCTTCAAGCTGTGCCGCGGGTCATTGTTCCGCGAATTCG
>JBEBAF010000031.1:0-2825 GCA_041159045.1 Actinomycetota bacterium | reverse complement strand
TCCCTCGGGTTGCTTCTCGCCATCATGCGATTGTCGAGCGTGAAGCCCTATCGCTGGTTCGCCGCCACGTACATCGAAATTCTCCGCGGCATTCCCCTCCTCGTCACCCTTCTCATTCTCGGATTCGGTATTCCCATCGCCACCGGCTGGCAATGGCCAAACCCGTACATCCAAGGCGCGGTGCCCCTTGCGCTGGTCGCCGGTGCCTACATCGCCGAAACGGTACGCGCCGGCATCGAAGCCGTGCCCCGCGGTCAAATGGAAGCCGCTCGTTCACTCGGCATGTCGTACACGCGCGCAATGGCCACCATCATCATCCCGCAGGCCTTCCGCATCATCGTTCCCCCACTGACGAACGAATTCGTTCTTCTCATCAAGGACACCTCGCTCATCTCCGTTCTCGGCGTGACCGCCAGCACGCTCGACCTTGCGCGATTCGGTCGCAACGGCGTGAACGACACCGCCAATGCCACACCGCTCGTGGTCGCCGGGCTCGTGTATCTCGCTCTCACCGTTCCGCTCACGCAACTTGCCGCGTGGATGGAACGTCGTTCGAAGGCAGGACGCCGATGAGCGACGCACTGGTTCGCATCGAGAATCTGCACAAACGTTTCGGGTCGAATCACGTTCTGCGCGGAATCGACTTGTCCGTCACCAAGGGCGAGGTTGTCTGCATCATCGGGCCATCGGGCTCGGGCAAGAGCACGCTCTTGCGTTGCGTCAACATGCTCGAAACACCTTCCGAGGGCCGTGTATTCGTCGATGGGGTCGAACTCACCGACCCGGATTGCGACCTCGACCGCGCCCGGGCTTCAACGGGCATGGTGTTCCAACAGTTCAATCTCTTCGCCCACATGTCGGTGATCGACAACATCACCATCGCGCAGTGCAAGGTCCTGAAGAAGGAACGCACCGAGGCCGAAGCGAAGGCCATGGCCATGCTGAACCGTGTTGGCCTCACCGAAAAGGCCAACGCCTATCCGGCCCAACTGTCGGGTGGCCAGCAGCAGCGCGTTGCCATTGCCCGCGCATTGGCGATGGAACCCAAAGTGATGTTGTTCGACGAGGCAACGAGCGCACTCGACCCTGAACTCGTGGGCGACGTTCTACGCGTGATGCGCGAACTCGCCGAAGAAGGAATGACAATGCTCGTGGTCACCCACGAGATGGACTTCGCCCGCGGCGTTGCCGATCGCGTGGTGTTCATGGACGCCGGCGTGGTCGTGGAAGACGGCCACCCCGATCAGGTGATCGGCGCACCGCGCGAAGAACGCACGCAGCGATTCCTCGCCAACGTGCGTCAGCGCGACTAATTCTTCGCTGGTTGCCGAATTACGGCAAAGCGACGATCGTGACCGTGCCCGCGGCGCCGTCGACGGTGATGGTTGCACCGTCGGGGATGCGCAGCGTTGCGTTGGTCACCGACGCGACACACGGGATACCGAGTTCGCGGCTGACGATGCTGGCATGCGAACCCATCGCACCGATGTCGGTGATCACCGCGCCGGCGGCGAGGAACAACGGAGTCCACGACGGGTCGGTGTTCAACGTGATGAGAATGTCGCCTGCATCGAGGCCCGACGGATCGAACGGATCGAGAACGATGCGCGCCTTGCCGGTCACGGTGCCGGCTGAACATGCGGTGCCTGCGAGTACGTCGCCGACCTTGACGGGTTCAACCTGGATCTGACCGCGCTTCTTCCACTGGTTCAACGGCGGCACGGTGCCATTGACGATGAACGGCGGAATCAGCGTGGCGAGTTCCTTGTGGTCAACCTCGCGTTCGGCGAGTGTCGCCGTGTACGAACCGGGGTTCGCAACGAAGTCTTCGAGTTCCGCTTCGAGCAACATGAAGATCTGCTCTTGATTTGCGATGTGTCCGCGTTCGGCGGCGCGACGTCCGAGCTCACGAACGGCCATGCGCACCTCGTGCACGGCGGCGATGTTGTTGGTCTTGCAACGCTCGCGCAGCTGCTGCCACGTGGCAGCCGACTTGTAGCCGGCGGCGAGCATTCCGGCGGTTTCGGCGTCGCCGGCCAGAGCCTCGGAGATTTCCTTGAAGATGCGCTCGCGCTCGGCACCATTGCGCTTTGCTGCTGCACGGGGATCTGCGGAATCGGACTGACGACGCAAACGATCGAGTTGGGCGAACACCAAACGCGGGCTGGTTTCGTACGACGCTGCCGAGGGATCCCACTCGTTCGGGCCGCGGCCACCATGGCGGAACTTGAACGCGTCGAGTGCCTTTTCGAATTCGGTTCCCTTGACCTTTGCTTCCCATGCATCGGAACCGGCGTCGAAGGCTGCGGTGAGTTCGGGTGAATTGCGGATCATGCGTGAGAGATCCCACAGGTCGATTGCGATCAACGCCGAGTCGACGTCGCCAACCGACCCGATGAGCTTCACACCGTCTTCTGCACGACCGATCGCTGCCGTGATTGCACCGACTGCACCGGGTCCGAGTGACGCACCGAGAGATGCCCACACGTGCGATTCGAACATCGGCACGAGCAGCGCACCGATCTCACGAGCGCGGGCCACCAACTGCGCATCGGTCAGCTTCGACAGGTCGGGACGCTCGGCGCGGATCTTTGCCGCGAGCTTCTTCTGGTCTTCGATGGGCTGGTACGTCTCGCCACCCATGACGTACGCCATCGTTTCGGCGAGCTTCACTTCATGCTTGGGGCTGTCGTGCCACGGTTCATGCTTGTACGGCGGCACATCTGGCGTGTTGTCGAAGTACGCGGCGTCGATTGCCTCGGGGGTGGCACCCGGCATGCGCACGCCCATGAGGCGCGCCTGCGTCAGCGAGTTGTAGAAGTAAC
>JBEBAF010000030.1:0-23575 GCA_041159045.1 Actinomycetota bacterium | reverse complement strand
TCGTTCCCTTTTCGATACCCGACTTGTTCACGGCATGCAGTCCAACGGCCAACGGCTCGGTCAACGCGATGCGATCGGCATCGGCGCCCGACGGAGCAGCGACGAGGAGATCGTTCGTCAGCACCATGCGCTCGCCGTAGGCACCGGCTTCGGTGTTCGAGAACGAAAGACTCTGCCGATTCCCGCCACGCATCAACACCGGCATCGACGTGACGATCGTTCCGGGCTTCGGGCCGTTCGTGTTCGGGCCCGATGCGATCACCTCGGCCGAAAACTCGTGACCCATCCGCACGTCACGCGACAGATCGACCATCGGGCGCGGCAATCCGTACACCTCGCTGCTGAGGCGCAGGAAGTCTGCACCGTGATCGACGAAGTGCAGATCGGATCCGCAGATGCCGCAGGCCTTCACGGCAACGAGTACTTCACCTTCACTTGGCTGCGGCTCGCTGACATCGTCGATCACCAATCGACCGTCTCTCAACACGGCTGCTTTCATCGCGTCACCCCCACGCCAAGTATGTCAGTGCGCGGAGTAGGTTGCGGAAATGGAAACTCGCACCGTTCTGCGACAAACCGGCTCGGTTCGCGCATTCACTTCCGACCACATCGACGATGCAACCATTCACGCGATTCTCGATGACGCACGGTTCGCCCCGAGTGGCGGAAACCGCCAACCGTGGCGCGTCGCATTGGTGAAAGAAGCGACCATTCGCCGCGGATTGGCCGCTGCCATGAAGCCCGTGTGGAACGAATACATCGCCCTCGGCCAGTCGGGCCGCACACCTTTCGCAGTCGTCAACGGTGCCGAGCCAATCACCACCGCACCTGCCGACATTCCTTTTCCTCTGCTCGACAACATCGAGGCCGTTCCGGTGGTTCTTGCAATCGCCGCCGACCTCTCGCGCATTGCAACGATGGATTCCGAACTGCCCCGGCCAACCATCAGTGGTGGCGGTTCGATCTATCCGTTCTGCTGGAGCATTCTGTTGTCGGCCCGCGATCGCGGACTCGGCGGAGTCATGACCACATTCGCCACGCGCGCCGAAGCCACCACGGGCCCGCTGCTCGGAATGCCCGCCGGCCATGCACTGTGCGCCACGATCTTCCTCGGCCGCGCCGAGAAAATCGTCACGAAACTGCGCCGCCAACCCGTGGAAACCTTCGCCACGATCGACAAATTCGACGGACCTGCCCTCACGGTTGGCACGTAGGCGCAATGTCCGTTTGACTGTCTGCATGACGGCAATCGACGAATCCACTGCGCACGTTCCGAGTACATCAATCATCGATCAGGTCGCCGGGCTACGGGCCACGTACCGCGCCGGGATCACGCGGCCCCTCGCATGGCGCCGTGCGCAGCTCGAGGCAATGGTGCGCATGCTGGAAGAGAACGAAGGCGAACTGCAGGCCGCCCTTGCCACCGATCTCGGCAAGCCCGTCGCCGAGGGTTACCTCACCGACATCGCCTACGTCATCTCCGAAGTGAAGATGATGCTGAAGAACCTGAAGAAGTGGGACAAGCCGCGCCGCGTGGGCACTCCCCTCGTCGCAATGCCATCGAAGTCGCGCCTCGTTCCCGAACCCCTCGGTGTCGTTCTCGTCATCGCACCCTGGAACTACCCGATCCAGTTGCTTCTCGTTCCGGTTGCGGGTGCCATCGCAGCAGGCAATGCCGTGGTGATGAAGCCGTCGGAAGTCTCGGCTGCCACGTCAACTGCACTCGCGCGTCTCGTTCCGAAATACTTCGATCAATCGGCCATCGCGCTGGTCGAGGGTGGAGTTCCCGAGACCACCGAACTCTTGGCACAGCACTTCGATCACATCTTCTACACCGGCAACGGGACCGTCGGCCGCATCGTCATGGCAGCCGCCGCGAAGAACCTCACGCCCGTCACGTTGGAACTCGGCGGCAAGAGCCCGGTCATCATCGACTCCAGCGCGAACATAGAAGTTGCCGCACGACGCGTGGCGTGGGGCAAGTGGTTGAACTCGGGCCAAACCTGCGTCGCACCCGACTACGTCCTCGTTGACAGCAAGGTCGAGACCCGTTTCGTCGATGCGCTTCGTGCCTCGATCAAAGAGTTCTACGGTGACGATCCGCAGAAGAGCGACAGCTACGGGCGCATCGTGTCGTCACGTCACTTCGATCGACTCACCTCGATGCTCGGTGACGGTTCGGTTGTCGTCGGTGGACAACACGATGCCGCCGACCGCTACATCTCGCCCACCGTCCTCACCGACGTTCGACCCGACTCGCGCATCATGGGTGAAGAGATCTTCGGCCCACTTCTCCCGGTGCTGCCGATCTCATCGCTCGACGAGGCGATCACCTTCATCACCGAACGTCCACACCCACTTGCGCTGTACGTCTTCGCCGAACGCAAAGACGTCGTCGACCGCGTGCTGCAGGAAACCACTGCGGGCGGTGTCACCGTGAACGGCACGCTTCTCCATCTCACGAATCCGAATCTTCCCTTCGGTGGAATCGGTGAAAGCGGCATGGGTGGTTACCACGGCGAATCCGGCGTGCGACTGTTCCAACACCAGAAGCCCGTTCTCGCTCGCGGCACGCGCATCGATCCGAAGTTGGCCTATCCGCCCTACACCGACAAGAAGCTCAAGATCTTCCGCAAGGTTCTCTGAGCGCGCGTAAATTCATGAATCGCTCAATTTTCACTGATTTGGAGGCGAGCAAGATCAGCGAAAGAGACGCTTTGCACCGATTCCCAGGTACTCAATTGCGAGAACAATCGCGAACACGCAGACAACGATCATCGTGGTCACTTTGAATTGGAATACACGAATCGATTGAATCAAGAGGTATCCGATACCGCCGCCTCCAACGATGCCAAGAACGGTCGACGATCTGAAGTAGACGTCGAACAAGTAGAACAGGCTGGCAATGAAGGGTGAAATGAACTGCGGGACGACTGCGGCAACGAATTCCTGTCCGCGTGAGGCACCAACAGAGATCACGGCCTCGCGTGGAGCAGGGCTTACCTCCTCGAGGGAATCAGCGAACAACTTTGCCGCAAACACCACGACGGTAACCGTGAGGGCAAGTGTCCCTGGTACCGGCCCGAGGCCCATCGCGCTGACAAAAATGACGGCGATGATGAGTTCGGGAATCCCTCGCAAAGCGAGAACGAGGGTGCGTACCGCGGTTACCAACCAACGTCGTAGGTTGATGTTGCGTGCCATTGCCGCGCCGAGCGGCAAAGCGACAAGAACACCGAGCACCGTGGCAACAATCGAGATGGCGAGTGACTCAACCAGCCCGGAAATGAGAAGTTTGGACTCTCCCGCGAAGCTGGGCGGAAACATTTGCTTGAGAACAATGTTGATTCTGTCGAGATTTCCAAAAGTTGACAGCCAATTGATGTCGACGTTCAAGATGGACACGACAATCAAGACAAGAAAAAACGCAAGCACCGAAGTACGAAACAGGCGGGCCGACGTCCAGGGTGGACTCAGATCCTTGCGTTCGATTGCGTTCGCCTCGACTCTGCCATCGCGTTTCGTCATGATTCGCGCGAACAAACCTTTCGATCGTTGAGCCGAAAGGTTTAAGTTGGCAGCCTCGCCGATCAACGATCTCCTGACGGACATCGACAACAACTCGATCGCAAGAATCACGATGAAGAGCACGGCTACCGCTGCGAGAGCCGGCTTGTACTGGATGTTCTCCAAGGATTCGGAGATGATGATTCCGATACCGCCCGCGCCGACCAAGCCGAGAACCGCGGATCCTCGCAAGTTGATTTCGAATCGGAAGAGAGCCGTGGCGATCATCGAAGGAAGAGCCTGGGGAATGATTGCCGAGCGAATGACCTGACGACGGGTTGACCCCACCGACTCGACAGCCTCTTTCGGCCCCTCGGCTGCTTCCTCGAATGCATCGGCGAAGAGTTTTCCGATCATGCCGATCGAGTGCAGCGCGAGGCCGAGAATTCCGGGAAACGGACCGGGTCCGAATGCCGCAACGAATATCGCCGCGAGAATCAACTCAGGAATAGCGCGAGTCAGAGTGATGATTGTGCGGCATGCACCACGTATGGCGGGATGTGGAGTGGTGTTGTGCGCAGCACCGATTGCGAGTGGATAGCTGAGACATACCGCGCCGACAGTGCCCAACAAGGCCATCCAGATCGTCTCCAGCATCGAGCGCACGATCCTGCCAAAATCGGAGAAGTCGGGAGGGTACATTCGTCGGAAAAGGTTTCCGACGTTGCCGAGGTCTTCGAAGAATCCAAGAATCGACATATTCAGCCGATTCCACGACCACACGAAAGACAACGCGAGAGTTACGACGAAGGCAATCTTGAGACCGCCCTTCATCCCGAAGCGGGGAATCAGTCGTTCCTCTGCCGTTGCCGACGTCATGCCGAATACAAGACTCGTGGCGGTGCCTCTTCAACCAGTTCTGATCGACGATACAAATCCATCACGCGCTGTGGATCGACTCCCGCCGTGGGTGTATCGAGAACGACCGATCCTGCGCGTAGACCAATGACTCGATCGGTTCGTCCCAGTGCCAATTCAACCTGGTGCAAACTACAGATGACGGTCATTCCGTCTTCTCGCGCGATCTTGGCAATGAGGTCGAGGACCTGCACCGACGACTCCGGGTCAAGAGAGGCGACAGGTTCATCGGCCAACAACAAGCGTGGCTGCTGCATGAGACTTCTGGCGATCGCGACTCTCTGCATTTGTCCGCCGGAGAGAGTGTCTGCACGTTGGAAAGCTTGCGATGCGAGACCGACACGCTCGAGATGTTCGAGAGCTTCGCGCCGCAGGGTCTTTGAATACGTGCGTACACCGAGCCGAGGTCCACGTAGGCGGCCCAGAGCACCGACCAACACGTTTTCGATACAGGTGCTGCGACCGACGAGTCCGAATTGTTGGAAAACGAACCCGATCTGCTGCCGCAATGCGCGCAATTCGCTTCGGTCGCACTCATCGACCACCTTGCCGAGAACGGTTGCGTGCCCCGATGAGGGTGATTGCAATCCGTTGATCAACCGCATGAGGGTTGATTTGCCGGACCCAGAGAGACCGAGAAGTCCGAGGACCTGACCGGATGGGACGTCGAAACTGACATTGTCCACGGCGAGAGTCCCGTTCGAGAATCTCTTCGAGAGTGACGCGATAGAAACGACCGCGTCACTCTCATCGGACCTTTTCAAATCAAACATCGCAGATCCTCGGAGACCGCTCGACACAACCCCTTACGCCTTGCAGGCCGTACTCTTCGTGGCCTCGCAGACCTTTCGAATGGAGTCGTAGAACGAGTCCTGCACCTCAAGGAATCCGACGGTGTTCGCATCTTCCACGATGACGCAGGTCGCAACCGCGGTGCAACCGTTGTATCCCTTCGACACGAAGTAGTCCTTGGTCAATTTTGTCAAGAGAATGTTCTTCACGGCCGCCTTGAACGATGCCGGGAGCGAACTACGAATCGAGAACGGTCCGTTCGGAATCGGCGCCGACTTCCACACTTCCTTGTAATCAGCCTTCTTCATCGCGGCGAAGGTTCCCGTACCGATCGCGTTCCACGTCGCTTCCTGCATGAACGAGGCTTCGCATTCACCAGAGCCGAGCTTCAACAGCGAGTTGTCGTGCGATCCGGCGAAGATTTGTGTCATGTCTTTCGTCGTGAGTCCCGCCGAGAGAATCCCCTCGGTCGGAATGAGGCTTCCCGAGGTCGAGGTCGACGAAACGAAGCAGACCTTCTTTCCCTTGAGATCGGAAATTCCATTGATGTCGGAACGACCCGCACCAGTGATCAATCTCGAGGTGTAGTACGTCGTGCTGTCGGCGTACTTGGTGATGCCCATGGGCTCGATCTTCGCTCCGTTCAACTTCGCAACGATGTAGGACATTGCGCCCCACGCAACCATGTCGACTTTGTTCGCGATCGATGCTTCGATTACGCCGGCGTACGAAGTACCCGCGTAGAACTCGACCGGAATACCCAACTCATCCTGGAACAACTTGACGAGCCCGCCCCACTTGGTTTGCATGGTCGTCGAATTCTCTGCAGGAACACCACCAACGACGAACTTCGATGGCCAACCCTTCTTGTCGAGTTTCGCGAGGTCGATCGGCGGAACGGTCGTCGGGCTGGACGCAACGATGTTCCATGAATACTTCTTCGTCTTCGACGAATAGACGCATTTGTAGAAATTGCCGGCCGCCTTCACGGTTTTGCCGTACTGGGCCTTGGTGCAACTGTCGCCGACCTTGAGGTCGACCACACGGGCACCGGCAGATGGAGCCAATGCGAACGTTGTCAGCACTGCCATCGCGGCGGCAAACGTGTTCCTGAGTTTCTGTGATTTCATGATGATCTCTCCTAGGGGAATCGAGGTGTCGGACTACTTGGTGGTAACGCGAACCGGTTCAGCCGATGCACCGGTTCCCAATGAGGAAGACGACGACACCGTGCAGGACAATTTCGTGTTGCGAAGGGCGGCAGGAACTGCGACGCGAATCGAGGTCGTGCGTCCGTCCGCGACAAGCGTTCCTTGGTCACCGGCGACAGTGCATCGAGCCTGGTAACGAATGTCGCCGGCCCAGCCCGGAACCGTCGGGGCTTTGAACTTGAGAGTAACGATCCCATTGCTCGCCGTCGCCTTCACCTTGCGTGGCTCCGACGGGGTCTTGCGCGGAATTTCGTAGATTCCGACGCTTCCTGACAACTCAAACGAGGCGATCACGAGGGCGGAACCGGTTGGACTGTCGTTTTCATTGACGATGAAGACGCCCTCGGGCGATACATCACCGGGATTCGCGCCGTTCAGAAGGTTGCCGGCGGGTTCGGAAGTATTGATGTAGTCGACGAACGCCGGAGAAGCGGGATTGCTGGCGTCGTACAACGCAAGCCCCCCGTCGCGCTCCATGCCGACGACGATCCACTGCTTGCCATACGCCTTGCCGACGAAGACCCCCTCGGGCTCCGGACCCTTTTTGGTGGATCGTGCATCAACTGCGTTGATCGCGCCGGTTGTGGTGTTCCAGTCGGCATTGAAGTAGGTCGGGCGGCGGCCTGCCGTCAGCACTTCGAGCTGGTCGCCACTGTCCCATACTTGGGTCATCGAGTCGACGCCGCTGAGATTGGTTGGTTTCCAGACCGAGAAAGAACGCGCACCGAAGGCGTATGCGGTCTTCACTTTGGTGGCCGAAGAAATCGCCAATGCGCGGGCGTTGGCCGGCGCGAACTGCGTGACAACCAACGACGGAACTGCGTTCTTCACGGCCGTAATTGCGGAGTCAGTTGAGTCGTAGACGGACGACAGCTTTTGATCTTCGGACTCGGCGGAGGTGGTGGAAGTGCCACCGAGGAGGCAAGGATATGACCGTGCATCGCCTTCGTTGGCGGTGACGAGATAGGTCGTGCCGTCGGTCGCGGTGAGCGTCGCGATGCCGTCGGGCTGATACATGCCGTAGACGTTCTGCGTCGCCACATTGGCGGTTGCGTCTGCCACGGCATCAAGTCCTTTGCCGGCCACCGAGTGATTCTTGAAGCCGAGACCATCGATGGCGATCGCCTGCTTCGTTGCAAGATCGATTGTCGCGATCGCATTGTTCTCTTGAAGGGTGACGTAAGCGAACTTGTCGTCAGCAGAGAAGGAGATGTACTCGGGCTCGACGTCCTGTGCCAAGCTTGCACCGGGTCCAAAAATTCGTCCACCCTGGAATCCGAGAGCCCCGGCACGATCATCGAATGCCGAGAAGTCAATGGTTGTTGCCGCACTCGGCACCGCCCCACCGACATCGATGATCGAAATCGTTCCGTACGGGTCAGTCGTTTTCGGCAAGGTGCCACCGGTCTTGCAGTACGAAGACGGTTCACCTTCGTTGGCAGACAGCACGTAACGACCGTTCGGCGAGAATCCAACGTGGTCGGGCAACGCACCAACTTCGACTCCATCTTCGACACCCTTGATCAACTTGCCGTTGGTGTCGGTGAAGAAAATCCTGCCGTTTGCCTGATTGTTGCCCCCCACCGATGTGGCAATCGCAACAAGACCATCGCGCACGGCGACGCTTTGAATTCCCGTGGCGCCCTTCGACGCGAGGTCGATCGACTTGATCTTCTTGACCCGCTCCGGACGTGAGATGTCCACGACGTCGATCTGATTCGTTTTTCCGTTGGTCACGAACAGACGTGCGGTTGCGGGATCGAACGCCGATATTTCAGCACCACCGATACCGCTTCCGCTCACGAAACGGCCGAGAAACCGGAGGCCGGCACCCGTGGTTGCGTCCGCCGAAACCTTGACGGGCGATTCGAGAACGAATGGCAATGAACTGGTTCCGAGAGCCAGCAAACCAACTGCAATGGGAAGTAGAGAAAGACGTTTCATCGAACGCAAAGATAAACAGTCCAAGTAGACGGCAAATAAGTGAAAGAGAACTCCTATAGAAACTCAAAGCGAATTTCTGGTTCATCGAATTCTCAGGTCACCGCCGAGGGGACTTCGGTGTCGATCAACTTCATTTCATGTTCACTCGTCAACCAGGTAATCGTCATTGTTCGGCAAAAGTTCGGTCATTCCAGATTCGTAACGTCCATTCGTGAGCATTGAACTAAGCCGCGGTGAGATGGCTTCGATTTTGGCGCTGGCCGATCGCGACGACTTGATCGCACTCGTCGATCAAGTTCTCGAGATGAACAGCGAACTGCGTGTGACTGCAGTTCGCGCTCCGGAAATTGGAACTGTTCAGCTACAGGTTCGCGAGCCGGTTTCTGAAGAGCGGTTCATTATTGCTGACAGTCTGGTGACGGTTGCAGAAGTGCAGATCGACGGGACTTTGGGATGGGCCATGCGGCTTGGCGACGAGCCCGAAGCCGCAACCGCAGCAGCCGTCGCGGACGCGCTCATCTCGATGAGCGCCCACGTCAACGATGTTTGGCGGCTATTCGAATTGGCAAGCGCAACCGACCTCTTCATCAAGTCCACACGCAACGCCCAGGTTCGTCGACTGCTCGATACTGCGATCAACTTCGAGGAACTCGACTGATGGATGATCCCGTGAAACTCGTCGGCGACGACGTGATCAAGGCGCGACTCGACCAATTCGAATCTCAATTGGTCTTTCGGACGCTTCTCGACGCTTTCGCACGCCCCGGGTCGATAGCCGAGATTCCGGCCACGATCGCCAATCGGCTTCCGAGTGGCGTCATTCCGCTGCTCGCCCTACTCGGCCACGGTTCGCCGTTTGCCGTTCTCGGCGATCCCGACAGTTATTGGACGAAAGTGATCCGGCACACAACCGGGGCAAGGCCAACCGACGTTGCTCAAGCGTCATACATCGCGATTGTCGGCGCAGCCGCAATGTCTGACTATTCGAACATTTCGGTCGGTACTCCGTCGCGCCCTGACTACGCAGCACACGTCGCGATCGGATTCTCGGGTGCGATCTTCGAACCGACGAATAGCCACACGGTTTCCGATGCCGAGGTGGAGGTTTTGCTTCGCGGCCCCGGCATCGCCGGCGAACGCCGTCTGGTCATTGCACATCCGGGCGAGGCGCTACTGAATCTCCTCGGATCACGCCGAGACCCCGGCACATTGGGATTCGATATTTGGATACTCGACGAGCGCGGACGCGTGATCGGTATACCTCGTTCGTGTGAACTTCGACATTCTTCCCGTGATTCGTCATCGATCGGAGGTCACTGATGGGTTACGCGGCAGCGCGAGGCGGTCTGGATTCGATTCGAAAGGCAGAAGAGCTCGTCAGGGTCCTTCGTGATCTCGATCCAAGCCCCGAACTCGGCGTGGACCAGATAACGGGGCGGCTGCGGTTGCTCGTCGACAGGGTCATGGGCGAAGCCGGCCTGTGGGCGCCGGATGTTGCTGCTCGAGCGCTACGGCAATCCGAAGGCGACGTCATCGAGGCGGTGCACCTGCTCCGCGCGTACAAGTCGACTCTGCCGCGACTGGCAGTGGCCGAGGCAGTCGACGCCGACTCGATGCGAATCGCGCGCCGAATCGTGCCTGCCTTTCGCGAACCCGGTGGCCCACAGATTCTCGGGCGAAGCACCGATTACACGGCGCGGATGTTGCAACCGTTGATCGAACACGTCTCGCGCTCGGGATATTCCATCCCAGTTGATCCGACAGAGTCAGAAGAAGCGTCATCCGAGCCCACCGTTCCGAAGATGAAGCGAATGATTGCCGTGCTTCGTGACATGCGACTATTGGTTGACCGACGCCGCACCGATGACCCCGAACCTTTCGACATCACGCGCACGCCAGCGAAGCCTCCGGCTCCTCGCTCGGCGCGTCTCTCGTCGATGGCACGGGCTGAGACCGGATCACTTGTCAACCAGTGGTATCGCAACATTCTCGGAACCGACGGATACCTCCACGAAGTGACACTCGGCGAGGTTCGACATGGCTCGCTTCCGATCGTCGTTCACCACCCCCACGCGAATGAGCCCGTTGAAATCGGCGAGTTCTTCGTTACCGAAGCCGAAGCAATCGAAGATCTCGACGGGATCGACGAAGACCGGACCTGTTTCGACGTGGGCTACGGAATGTGTCTCGGCCACAACGAACGCAAAGCCATCGCGATGGCGAATCTTGATATTGCGTGTGAGCGTGATCACTCCGGAAACGCGCTCGAACAGTCAATCCTCATGACGACGGATGGCCTGGACTCAGCCGGCTTTCTCGAACATCTGAAGCTCCCGCACTATGTCACTTTCCGATCAATGATCGAACGAAAAATGGCGATGCGCAGATTCTCAGATCCGCGAAAAACAGCCGAGGAGCTCTCGTGAGTGCATCAATCTCCGAATTGGCGATGGGAACGAGCGAACTTCCCTTTGCATTGCTCGACGAAGAATCGAAGCGCGAAATTCGTCGAGCACTTCTTCAAGCGGTTTGCGTTCCCGGCTATCAGGTGCCGTTCGGTTCACGCGAAATGCCTGTGGCCAGGGGTTGGGGCTCGGGCGGATTGCAGGTGTCTCTCGCGGTGGTCGGCCCCACCGACTCGGTCAAGGTGATCGACCAAGGCGACGACGAAGGCGTGAACGCTGCCAACTTGCGCCGACTGATCGTCGATACAACCGGGATCGAAGAGACGACCGAGGTGGCCGAAGCGACGATCATCCAGAGTCGGCACAGAATCCCCGAAGACCAATTGACGAACAAGCACACACTGATCCTCCAGGTGCCTGTTCCGGAACCACTACGTGGAGTCGAACGGAACATGAAAGAACTTGAACGAATGCACGCCGAGGCCGACTATGCGCGCATGTGGGTCAGTCTCTACGAAGACAAGGTCCGCAACGGCGTCATCACCCAGACAACCGGATACCCCTGCCTCGTCGCGGGGCGCTACGTGATGGCCACAACACCGATTCCGCGTTGGGACATACCGAGATTGAACCAAGCTGACTTCCTCACGCTCTTCGGGGCGGGGCGCGAGAAGCGGGTCTACGCCGTTCCACCTCACACCGACGTGATGCCACTGACGTTTGACGACGTTCCGTTCGAGGTCGAGGAGTCGAATGGCGCACACTGTCGACTGTGCGGCTCGTCCGAGAGCTTTCTCGTTGAATCACCCGGGGACCAACCGACTTGGACATGTAGCGACACCGCATGGTGCAGGAGGCGACGAATCTCATGACCGTGATCGAGACTCCACGCGCTGCACTGACGGTCAGCGGACTCGGCAAGGTCTACGGCAAAGTCGACCAAGGCGTGACCGAACGGACCGGACCCGAAATCGGCACGGCAAGAGACTCAGTGACGGGGTCAATTGTCGCAGCTTGGGACGTCTCCTTCGCAGTTGCAGCTGGAGAAGCGCTCGGAATCGTCGGTGAGTCCGGATCGGGCAAGTCAACGGTGCTTCGCTGCATCGCCGGCGATGTTGCACCGAGCTCCGGCGACCTTCGCATCAGTCACATCGACGACGGGGCCGCGAACGTTTTTGATCTTGATCCAAGCGCCCGAAGAAGGCTGCGTGTCGACACGCTGTCCGTCGTTTATCAGGATCCCGCAGAGGGGCTATCGATGAACGTCACCGCGGGCGGAAACATCGCCGATCCATTGACAGCCGCTGGTTGGCGAAATTTCGGAGCATTGCGTGCCCGAGCAAGCGAGTTGCTCGCGCGGACCGAGGTTCCGCTGGATCGAATGGATGATGTCGTGAAGTCGTTCTCGGGCGGTATGCGCCAGCGAGTGCAGATAGCGCGGGCCCTGGCCAACAACCCTCCAATCATTCTCTTGGATGAGCCGACCACTGGACTGGACGCAAGCGTCGCTTCGGGCGTGTTGGATCTGATTCGCCGCTTGCTCGAAGAACTGAATATTGCTGCGATCGTTGTTTCTCACGATTTTGCCGTCATCGAAATGCTCACGCAACGGTGTCTGGTGATGCAACACGGTCGAGTCGTCGAGTCGGCCTTGACTGATCAACTGCTTGAAGACCCCCAGCATCCGTACAGCCAGAAGCTCGTCGCAGCGGCGAGGTCGTGACGTGTCGATTCTCGAGGTTCTCTCGCTCACGAAAACTTTCACTCTCCACAACATCGACGGGCGGACGATTACCGCGCTAAAGGACGTCGACTTTTCGATCTCGCCCGGCGAACACGTTGCACTGGCAGGTTCGTCAGGAGCCGGCAAGTCGACGTTGCTCCGTGCGTTGTACCGCACGTATTGCGCCGACCGCGGCTCGATAAATTTCAAGTTGTCGAACGGAAACTGGGTCGACGTCGCTCATCTCACCGACCACGAGGTGGTCGCGATCCGCGGCCGTGAAATCGGCTATGTCTCGCAGTTCTTGCGGGCCCAACCTCGCCGAGCCGTGCTCGATCTGGTTGTTCGTGCCGGCGTATCCCGTGGAATGAACGTTCACGACGCCCGCGAGCTTGCGGCGCTGTCGCTGAAGAGCCTCAATATTGCCGAAAGTCTGTGGGATGTCCACACCGCCGTGTTGTCCGGCGGAGAGAAGCAGCGCGTCAACATCGCTGCGGGCCTCATTTCACCACCGAGACTGTTGCTGCTCGACGAGCCCGTTTCGGCACTCGACCCCGAGAATCGCGAACGTGCAATCGAACTCATCGACGGTCTCTCGAGCGCCGGCGTTGCGGTTCTCGCCGTCTTCCATGATCTCGATGCAATAGCAACTTTGGCCTCGCGAATCATCGTGATGGCCAAAGGACGAATCGTCAACGACGGTTCGGTTCAATCAATTCTTCCCCAACTAAATCCCAAGGACGTTGAACAATGAGTCAGATGGTTATCGGCAATGTCACGGCCGTCACGCACGACCAGGTGATTCGAGATGCGTGCGTCGTCATTGAGGATGGACTCATCGTCGCCATCGAAACGGATTTTCGACCGACGAGTCAGACGTTCGATGGTCGCGGAGCCTTCTGCATTCCTGGTTTGGTCGATACCCACAGCGATGGTCTTGAGATCGAGCCGAGGCCGAGGCCGGGAGCCAGCCTTCCCATCGACTTCAGTTTGAGGTCGTACGAGGCAAAGGTGCGCGCCGCTGGAATCACCACGATGTTCCACGGCATCGGATTCGAGAACGACGGTAACCGGACGGTAGAGCTCGCCAACGACCTGGTTGACAATATTCATCGCTACTCCGCCGAATCGACGCTTGTCGACAATCGCGTTCTCTATCGTCTCGACGCACGCGACGCAGACGGGCTCGAGGGATTGAAGCTGCGCTTGGACGGTGACCGACTGAAGGACCCGATGCCCTTGGTCAGCTTTGAAGATCACACTCCGGGCCAGGGTCAGTACAAAGACCGCACGTTCTACGAACAATGGATCATGCGCCACAGAAATCTGACGCGTGACGAAGCACGTCTCGAAGTCGACAACTTGATCGCGGAACGTGAAGCCGTTGCGCATCTGCGCGCCATGGCACTTCCGTGGTTGACGGATCGCGCCACCCGGGGCGACATTCGGCTCATCGCACATGACCCAGCCTCACCGGAAGACATCGACGAAGCGCTCACATGGAGTGCTTCGATTGCTGAATTCCCGACCACCATCGACGCGGCACGACATGCCAAAGCGGCGGGCATGCGAACTGTCAGCGGCGCTCCGAACGTCTTGCGTGGAGGCAGCCATACGGGAAATGTCGCGGCTGCAGAACTCATTGCAAATGGACTCTGCGACGGACTCTCATCGGATTACCTGCCGTTCGCCATGCTCGGCGCAGTGAGTCTTTTGGTCGAACAAGGCGTCTGTTCCCTACCCGACGCAGTTCGACTTGTCACCTCCGGACCGGCGACGACGGTCGGACTCAGCGACCGCGGCACACTCAGAGTGGGAGCAAAGGCCGACGTCATACTTTGTTTCTTGAAGAGGCATATCCCTTCGATCATCGGCACGTTCAGATCCGGATCGAATGACAACCGCAGTTTGGCACTTCAGGACGCATGACATGCACGACTTCTCCCGATTCTTGAATGAAATGGCAGCCGCCGCCGACTCTGCGTATCGGTACGCCATGAACCACATGACCGCCACGGAACGGAGCGAGGACATCGGACTCGGCGGCGACGGTACGCCGACCATGTTTCTTGATAGGTACATCGAAGAACCCGTTCTCGACGTCATCGCACGACACGGTTCGAATGTTCTGTCCGAAGAGGTCGGCTGGATCGATCGTGGCTCCGCCGTCACAGTCGTCATCGATCCCGTTGACGGCACTGCCAATTCGGCAGCTGGCGTTCCGATTTCTGCATTCGCCGCAGCGATCGTTGTCGACGATGTGGTGACCGAGTCGCTCTGCACCTGGCTCGGAACAACGTATGCGTGGCACGCACATCGCGATCAGGAAATCGCAAGAACGACAACCGGAAAGAACTCTCTTGCGGGTTCTGCACTGTCGATGCTTCGTCCGCGACCGGCTACGTGGTCGTCGTGGAGCGCATTGGCACTCGAGGCGGAGCGAGTTCGCGTCCTCGGAAGTTCTGTGATCGAGGGTTGCCTCGTTGCCGACGGAGCGATCGATGCATTCTGCGATCCGGGCGGTGACATTCATCGAATCGTCGACATCGCCGCGGCGCAGCTGATCGTCGAGCGCGCCGGCGGCGCAGTTGTCGATGCTCACGGACGTCCGTTTAGTTTCGAACCGAATCTTTCACTGCGCTGGAGCGGAGTTTTTGCCGCAACCCGGCATCTCGCCGAAGAAATCGCAGCAGTGATTCGTTGGTCATCGGCCGATCGAAAGCCGACTGAGTAAGGCTCACACCTCAGTCGCAGCAGCTGTCGCGCCAACCACATGCCCGACACTTGAAATGCGCATGTTCGGGCGTCAACGCACCGCCACACAACGGACACTCAGGAAACGTGCCGAACCGCGAACGACACGTGTCGAATGACGCGGGGTTGAACTCCTGAACGGTGTCGGGGCGGGCGTTGTCCATCGCACGATTCTTGCCGACCGAACGGCTGATGTGCGGAATTTCAGGCAGCCAGGCGCGACGTTCTGCGGGTCATCGACGCGAGGGTCGCGATTGACACCATGACGAACGCCAACACCAGCGCGAACGTCGACAACACGTGATACCCCACCGCCTTGCGGATGAAGCCACTCGAGAATCCGGCAGCCCCGCCGAAGAGGCTCATCGACATGTCGGCAACACCTTGCACCGCTACTCGCGATTCGTCGCGCACCGAATCGATCAGCAGGCTCGACCCGCCGATCAGGCCGAAGCTCCAGCCGATTCCCAACAGCCACAGTGCCGGGAACAGCAGCAGGTAGGCATCGCCGGCCAACGCGGACAATGCAGTCGCGGCAACGAGGAATGCGCCACCAACGCGAATCGACATGATCTTGCCGCGCCGATCACTGAACCGACCGACGAACGGACTGAACGCGTACATGCCCGCGATGTGCAGCGACACGACGTAGGCACTGACCCCTTCGTGACCGTGCAACTTCAGATGCACCGGGGTCATCGTCATCACCGCGACCATGGTCATCTGCGACACGACCATCGCGAACACTGCGATTCGGCCGTTGGTGGTTGCAAAGGCAGCGCCGTAAGCCTCGCGGATGCGCAACTGGGGAACCGTCCCGATGTTCTCGCCACGGCGTTCGCGCGCCACCAGCAACGGGTCGGGCTTCAACCGAACACTCGCATTGACCGCCGAGAAAATGAAGAAAGCAGCCGAGAAGATCCACGGGCCGGTGTATTTGTTCCACCCGAACCATGTTTCGCCCGCCCATTCCGCCGGCTGCACCAGAATCGGTCCGAATACCGCACCGAAAGTCGATGCGAACAAGATCCGACTCATCGCGGTTCCGCGGTGCTCGGGCTCGGCAAGATCGGTGGCCGCGAAACGCGACAACAGGTTCGACGCCTGGCCCGACCCGTAGATGAACAGGCCAACGATGAACACGACGATCGACTTCGTCTCGGCACCCACACCCGCGATGACGCCACCGACGATGGCGAGCATGTAGCCAAGGCGCAAACCCGCCCGACGACCCTGCTTGTTCATCAGCCGCGCCAACACCTGCGACATGAATGCGGTTCCCGTTGTCACCGTTGCCGTGGCGATGCCTCCCCACGGCGTCGATTGACCGAGTATCCTCTGCACGACGAACGCGCCGACGGTGACACCCGACGACAAAGCCGCCGCGGCCGCCAACTGGCCGGCAACCAACACCCGAAGCGTGCGGCGCTGAAGAACGTCGACCGGCAAATCAGCAACCATCACATCGAGTCTCTCACGTATTCTGCTTGCCGTGTTGCGACTCGATGCCTCGCTGTTGCGCGAATCGCGCGACTTCCGCTCATTGTGGCTTTCGGGCATCATCACCGGACTCGGATCGTTCGCAACGTACGTCGCCGTGCCGTATCACGTTGCCGAAATCACCGGCTCGTACGTGGCCGTCGGCATCATTGGCATCGCCGAGATCATTCCGCTCGTCATTTTCGGCCTTTACGGCGGCGTCATCGCCGATCGCCACGACCGCCGCAAGGTCAACATCATCACCGAAATCGCGATGCTGATTGTCGTCGGTGCACTTTTCGTCAATGCACTTTCCGACCAACCCCACCTCTCGGTCATCTACGTCGCCGTCATTCTTTTCGCCGCGATCGACGGAATCCAACGACCCAGCCTTGATGCAATGCTCCCGCGCATCGTTCCACCCGAACGTCTTGCCGCCGCCGGTGTTCTCCGTTCACTGCGCGGCAACATCGCCCACGTTCTCGGCCCTGCACTGGGTGGCCTCCTCATCGCGATCGGTGGCGTGCGCACGGCCTTCGCATTCGACATCGCGTCGTTCGCCGCCAGTGCCGCGCTTCTCTCGCGCATCCGCAAGCTTCCCCCGACACGCGAATCAACCGACAAGGCTCATCTCGAGATCTTCGAAGCCTTTCGGTACCTGCGCACACGTCGCGACATCATCGGCACCTACCTTGCCGACACTGCAGCGATGGTGTTCGCATTTCCCTTTGCGCTCTTTCCGTTCATCGCACGCGAATACGACGCCGAATGGGCACTCGGTTTCCTGTACACCGCGGTCGCCATCGGAAGCCTCGTCGCAACCGCAACATCGGGTTGGACCAAACACGTCACGAGGCACGGCCGTGCCGTGCTCTTCGCCGCCTTCACATGGGGAATTGCAATCGCCGCCTCGGGTCTCGTCCACAACATCTGGTGGGTCATTGCATTTCTCGTTCTCGCCGGTGCAGCCGACATGGTGAGTGGCCTCTTCCGCAGCCTCATCTGGGATCTCACGATTCCTGACGAAATGCGCGGTCGCATGGCCGGCCTCGAACTTCTCTCCTATTCGATCGGCCCGCAGGCCGGCCAGGTGCGATCGACTCTCACCGCTCGCTACACGTCACTACAGACATCGTTGATTGCGGGTGGTGTTCTGTGTGCCGGAACAACGGCCGGTTTCACGGCCGCGCTCCGGTCACTCTGGAATTTCGATTCCGCGGGATCCACGGCGCGAATCGCACTGCCCGATACGTAGGCCCTGGTTCAAGCGACCGGCTGTCGGCCGCCCGCGCACCCCTCACATACTCTCTTGCCCATGGAAGTCATCGCCGTGGTTGCCGTTGTCGTCGCTGTTGCCGCTCTTGCCTTGGTGCTCGTGAACCAGCGGCGTGCGGTTGGTCAGGCGTCGCCAGTGGCGCCGGTCGAGGTGCAGCCAGCGGTCGACACGGCGGCGTTGCGGGCCGAAATGTCGAACGAGGTGTCCCGAACGGTGGCCGAGGCGGTGAACGCGTCACTCGCAACCGCGATGCACCAGCTCAGCGAACGGGCCCGGCTTGACCGCGAAGAGTCCATCAAGATGGCGGCCGAGAAGATTGCTGCGTCAGGTGGCGAACAGCTGGGCACCAAGGCACAGGTCATCGATACGACCCTGCAGAACCTGGCCGGGCAAATGAACCAACGGCTCGATGCGTTGTCCACCGAGTTGCAGCAATTGCGTGAATTCAACTCTTCGCAGTATTCAGGCGTCGAGAAGGCCGTGGCAGCACTGTCGCAGCGCACCGACAACTTGAAGGAAGTGTTGTCGAGCTCGCAGAAGCGCGGCCAGTGGGGCGAGCGAGTGGTCGAAGACATGCTGCGCGCGGCCGGCTTCGTCGAGAACGTCAACTACGCGAAGCAAGACATCAATGCCACGGGTGGCCGGCCCGACTTCAAGTTCATGATGCCGCCGAACCGGGTGCTCTTCATGGACGTGAAGTTCCCGCACGACAAGTACGCCGAGCATTTCAACGCAGAAACCGATGCGCTGCGCGCGCAAGCAAAGACCGACTTCGTCAAGGCGGTGAAGGGGCACATCGACGCTTTGGCCAAGCGCGACTACGTGAACAACGCGAAGGAAGAAGCTCTCGACTACGTGTTGATGTTCCTGCCGATCGAAAGCATCACGGGCTTCATTCACGAGGCCGATCCGACCCTCATCGACTACGCGTTGTCGAAGCAGGTCGTACTGTGCTCTCCCCTTGCGCTGTATTCATTCCTGGTTGTCATTCGTCAGGCCACCGACAGTTTCCATACCGAACAGACCGCGGCCTCGATCATGCAACAGATCGGCAAGTTCAACAAGGAATGGCAGAACTACGTCAAAGCCGTTGATGAAGTGAAAGACACGTTTACGAAGTTGACCGACAAGGTCGAAAGCATCGGAACGGGTGGCACGCGCTTCAAGAAGCTGAGCGTTCCGATTCGTGACATTGAAAAGATGCGCACGAAACAAGGCATTCCTGAATTGCCCGGCGACGATGTCGGCGAACTGTTTTCGGCCGACGACGATTTCTAGTCGGGTTTCACGGCAAGGAACTGAACGGTCGAACTACGACCTTCGTGGTACTTGCCCTCTGAGATCTGTCGATCGATGGCCCGGTGAACCTCGAGATTCCACCCGGAGAAGTCAGCTTCCAACTCGGCAAGCTCAACGGTTAGGTCGTTGCTTTGCGGCCCGCCGACACCCCGACCGATGTTTGCGGCGTTGTATGACTCGAGAAGAAATCGTCCGCCGGGGCGTAGTGCCCGCTTGACGTTGTTGTGAACGATGCGACGCACGTCGCTTGGCACGTGGCAAAAGATCGACACGATGTTGTCCCAGCAGTCAACGCCCATGTCGAAATCGGCGAGGTCTCCAACACGAGCGTCGATCGATACGCCACGTTCGGCGGCAAGTTTTCGTGCCTTGTTGGCGCCGACCGAGCTGAGATCGACGGTGACGACACGATGCCCGAGCGTTGCCAGGTACACACCGTTGCGACCATCACCATCACCGAGCATCAAGGTGTCGCCGATGGTGATTTTCGGCGCAAGTTCAACGAGGAGATCGTTGGGTTCAACGCCGAAGGCGTAGCCCTCCTCCGCGTAACGCTCGTCCCAACTCTGTCCGCTCGACGTGGTGTTCGACATGGACCGCAGGCTATGAGTTGCCGAAGAACCCGCGTAGGCCGGCAGCCATTTTCGCGCGGACGGATGCACCTGACGGCAACACGTCAACCATGCCGACCGAGGTGTGGATGTGGCCGCGCGCGTGAACATGAGTGACGGGTACACCCGCCGCCTTCAGCGCACGTGCGTAGTCATTGCCTTCATCGCGCAGTGGGTCGAATTGTGCGGTCACGATGACGGCCGAAGGCAGATTCGCGAGGCTCGAGGCAAGCAATGGCGACGCCGTTGGCTTCGTGCGGTCGGCCGGATCGGCGTAGTGATTCCAGAACCACTCCATCAACGCCTTGGTGAGGATGAAACCCTCGCCGTTCTCGGTGTGCGACGGCGACTGACGCGAGCCGTCGGTAACTGGTGTGAGCAAGAGTTGGCCGTTGAGCGCAGGGCCACCGTTGTCGCGTGCGATCTGGGCGACGATTGCGGCGAGGTTCGCACCTGCACTCCATCCGGCAACCGCCAGTTGACCGGGCTTTGCGCCGAGGTTCGACGTATTGGCGGCAGCCCATTGCAATGCGGCCCACGCGTCGTCGACGGCAGCGGGAAAACGCGCTTCAGGGGCGTGGCGATAGTTGAACGACACGACCGTAACGTCGGCACGCTTGCACAAATCGCGACACAGGGGGTCATCCGACGTCGCATTGCCGAGCACCCAGCCACCACCGTGGAAGTAGACGACGAGCGGATGCGGACCGGCGGATGCGGGTTTGTAGAGGCGGTATTCGAGGTCGCACGCGGGGCCGGGGAACGTGCCGTCGATGATTTCGCCGACGTCGGGTCCGGGCGGGCGCATCGTTGCCGACGCGTCCATGAACGCGCGGGCATCGACCGGCGACATCGATTCAACGGGCGGCAATCCGAGTTGCGCCATGACGTCGAGCAACATGTCGACGTCGGGCTGCATCAAACGCACTGGCCCTTCATTGAGCTGCCGCTTGCCGGGTGCAGTGAGTTCGAAACCGAGGAACCCGCGCTGCTGCGCCTCGGTGCAGATCTTGCGGTAACGACCCACGCCTCCGATGTACGGGAACAAGACACGGGGTTTGCCCGGCACGTTGGCGCCCATGTACCACGAGTTCGTTTCCTGGAACAGCGTGATGTCGGCGCAGTCGGTGCAATGCACTCGCCAGTGTTCTTCGGCAGCGGGTGTTGCCTCGATTGTTTCGAATCCCTCGTTGCGCATCGCGAGAAGCGTGTCGCGGATCCAGTCGACGTGCTGTTCGATCGACACCATCATGTTCGACAACACCGACGGACTGCCCGGGCCGGTGATCATGTAGAAGTTCGGGAAACCGACGGTGGTGAGACCGAGGTACGTCAGCGGTCCGTGTTCCCACTTTTGCTTCAGCGTGACACCGTTCTTTCCGGTGATGTCGACGTTGACCAAGGCACCCGTCATGGCGTCGAAGCCGGTGGCGTAAACGATCGCATCGAACTCCAGCGATTCGCTGCCGAAATCGATTCCTGCCTCGGTGATCGAAATGGGGTTCTTGCGGATGTCAACCAGACGCACGTGCGGCAAGTTGAAGGTTTGGAAGAAGTTCGTGTCCATGCACGGGCGCTTCGTTCCGTATGCATGGCCGCGCGGGCTGAGTGTCTCGGCCGTTTCCGGGTCTTTCACCACTTCGCGGATCTTCGACCGCATGAATTCGGCGACCACTTCGTTTGCGGCTTTGTTGATGCTGGTATCGGTGAAGGTTGCACCGATCATCAAGAGCTCACCGCGCTGCCACGATTGCTCGAGCATCGCGAAGGCTTCTTCCTTGGAGACCGACAGCGCCGAGACCGTTGGTGTCGGCATCGTGATGCCTGTGGGTGAATAACGCGCTTCGTGTTCGTAGGCAGCGCGATCAGCTGCGAGTTTCTCAACACGGTCGGCGGGCTGTGGGCCATTGAATGCGGGCATCGAGAAGTTCGGCGTGCGCTGGAACACCACGAGTTCCTTCGCTTGCTCGGCGATGATCGGAATCGACTGGATCGCCGACGAACCCGTGCCGATGACGGCAACGCGTTGACCGGTGAAGTCGACCCCTTCGTGCGGCCAGCGTCCCGTGACGTAAACCTTGCCGCGGAAACGATCGGTGCCCGGAATGTCGGGGTCTTTCGGCACCGACAGACAGCCCGTTGCCATCACATAGTGGCGACAGGTGATCGCCTCGCCCTTCGACGTGTGGACGGTCCAGGTTTTGCGCGACTCATCCCACTGAGCACGATCGACCCGAGTTTCGAAGTCGATACCGGAATAGAGATCGTGCTTCTTCGCAACGAATTGGGCGTAGCGAAGAAGTTCGGGTTGGGCGGCGTGCTTTTCCGACCACGTCCACTGCTCGTGGAGTTCCGGATCCCACGTGAATTGGTAGTCGGTGGTGGAAATGTCGCATCGCGCACCGGGATAACGATTCCAGTACCACGTGCCGCCGACGTCGTCGCCGGCCTCGAGTACGCGGGATGAGAAGCCGTGCTTGCGCAGTTCGTGGAGCAGGTACATACCTGCGAAGCCCGCACCAACGACAACGACATCAACGTCGCTCTTTGCCATGACGTACGCCCCTCTGGGTGGTCCCCCTGACCTCCCGAATTCTGAGAAGACGTTAGTCGTTCACCATGACGGGCTGACACGGCGCCGAAAACCGACGCGACGTGTCAGCCCGTGAGGTATCAGGCCTTGATGCGACGTCCGCGGCGCACGAGGAATGCGCCACAGAGGAACAGTGCGAACGCACCGACCAAGAGCTGGCCAAAATCATTCGAACCGGTGGCGGGAAGGGTCGTGACTTCCTCGCCGTCGACCATTACGGCGGTAGAACCAAGCCCGCCAGCCAGCGATGTGGCGGCCGCAGCCTTGCCGAGCGTGTCGGCCTTTCCTGCAGCAACCGCCGACGACGTCAGAGCGGCGGCAAAGTCGGCCACAGCTTCACCTTCGACGGGCATGGTGACAAGAACGAGCCAGTCGGCGAGGTTCAGCGAGGAATCCGAGTCATAAACGCGCTCGTAGTCGGTGCTGGGAAGGGCGTCGGGCGTGACAACCCAATTGCCTTCAGGAAGATTTGCGACCTCGTAGTTTCCTGCGTCGTCGGTGACGATGTTGTATGTCTTGCCACTCGAGTTTCCGGCGCCGGGCTTTGCGGTCAACTTGTAGCCCGCGAGAACCTTCTCTTTCGGACCCTTCACGCCGTCACGATTTGCATCGATCCACAGGGTTCCACGGAGGTTGCGCTTTACCGAGTTGGAGGCCAACTTCAAGTTCGCGCCCGACAGAGTTGCAGATCCGGCGAAATCAGCCGCGAAATCGGCGATTCCTTCACCTTCGTTCGGAACGAGCGCCGACGCCTGCCAATCGGGACGGGTCAGACCTGAATCGGTGTCAAACACCGGGTCGAAGTCACCGGACGGCAGATCTGCCGGGCGGACGATCCAGTTCCCTGCGGGAAGATTTGGGACTTCGTAGTTGCCGGCGCCATCGGTGTTGACCGTGTACGACTTACCACTGGTGTTGCCACGGCCCGGGGTCACGCTCATCTTGTGATTTGCGAACACCTTTTCTTTTGCGCCGCGAATGCCATCGCGGTTTGCATCAAGCCACACGGTTCCGCGCAACTTGCGTGTGATCGGCGTCGAGCCAATGGTGTCTTTCGTGCCGG
>JBEBAF010000029.1:0-3083 GCA_041159045.1 Actinomycetota bacterium | reverse complement strand
AACGAACATCGAAACGAGAGGGGTCGGTGTGCGTGTCCGGAATTCGTCGAGTGCCGCGCTTCGTGTCGCGCCGAGTTGAATGAGATCGAGTACGCGCGAAAACTCGTGAGCGAGATGAGTGCTGTGAGCCTTGGAATACAGGTTCATCACAGCCTCGAGAGTCAGGCCCGCCTCGACGCCCATCACCATCTCACCCAACGCATCGCTGAGTTCGAGGTCGAGTTGTTGTTGGCGCTTTCGCTCGGTTGTACGAGCGCGAATGAGCGGGATTTGCCAGCCGCCCGCAGCCATGGCCCCGGCAGCGAGAACCGTCGCCGAGTTCGGTCGCGCAAATACGAGTGCCAACCCCATGAAACCCCCGACGGCGCTGGCCGTGCCCGACTCACGTTTCCGGTTTCCGACCACCCAGTGACGAAAGTTCTTTTGCGCACCTCGGAAGCGGCGTTGGGGCTGGGTGTACGCAACCGCAACAACGCAGGCGAGTGCGATCAAGAAGGCACCGCCCACTCTCATAGCGAGATCTCCGGATTGCTGAGTACGTGCAACCACCGCCAACCGACTCCACCCAGGATCACCGCGCAACCCGACATTGCGAGTCCGAGAGGAGTGGTCACGAGCGGAGCCGCATATCCGGGATTCAACGCCGAGACGAAGAGCAATACCACCGGCGGCATTGCGAGCAGGACGGCTGCACTGAGCCGTCCGTCGGCGGTGACCGCCCGCAAGTCACGCCGCAATTTGTCTTCTTCCTCGATCGTCTCGATGACGGTCTCGAGAATTTCAACCAATGATCCGCCGTGACGCCCGTGCAAAACGAGTGCAGATGCAATGATCGCCAGATGGCGGTTGTGTTCGCGTTCGGCAACCGCGAGAAGCACGTCGCCAACTTGAGCTCCTAGTTTTGCCTCGGCAACGACCTCACGCAGCAGGCTCCCCAACGGGTCACCGACACTCTCTGATACCTCGGCGAGCGACGCCAGAACGTTTCTGCCGATCCGCAAGTTTCCGACGACCAGCTGCATGGCAGGGGCAAGTTGGTCGGCCAACTCGACTTGTCGTCGCACCACTCGGTGCCGAGCCAGAACGCGGTCGGACATCGCGTCGCGAATCGCCAAGAGCGATCGACCATCCGACTTTTCTGGCCTCGAGCGTAACTTCGTCTGCACCCCGACCGCGCCGAATGATGCGACCGCGCCAAACGCCGTGGCAGCGACGATGGGATGGCTCATGCGGCCGTCCGGTTGCGACGCATGCCGAGACGTTGCGAGACCAATCCCGTCCGGTCAAGCGGCGGTAGTGAATCCGCGTCCCTCACCAGCGCAAAATCACGCGAGAAGAGGTCGGCGGTCGAAATCACGTCACTTTCCATTCCCACCACTTCGGTAATGGCAGTGACGAATCGCCGTCCGCGCGCATCGCGCGCGAGATGGACGATGAGGTCAATCGCGGAAGACGCCTGCTCTCGCACGGCTCGAAGTGGAAGATCCACCCCGGCCAAGAGGATCATCGTTTCGAGTCGTCGCAGAGCATCACGCGGCGAGTTCGCGTGAACCGTGGAAAGTGACCCTTCGTGACCGGTGTTCATGGCCTGCAGCATGTCGATGGTCTCCGCGCCTCGCACCTCTCCGACCACGATGCGGTTCGGACGCATACGCAATGAATTTCGCACGAGGTCACGAATGTGAACCTCGCCCGCACCCTCCGAATTTCCGGGCCTCGCCTCGAGCCTGATGAGGTTCGGCATGCGCAGCGACAGTTCGACCGCGTCCTCGATGGTCACGACTCGTTCGTTCTCACCGATGAACGACGAAAGAATGTTGAGAACCGTCGTCTTTCCCGTTCCGGTTCCTCCACTGACGAGAATGTTCATGCGGGCCGCCACCGCCTCTTCGAGAAACGTTGCCGCGTCAGCCGACAACGCCCCTCGATCGACCAAATCCGCCGTACTCAAGCCGGACGACGTGAATTTGCGAATCGTGATTGCCGGACCGTCGACGGATAGCGGCGGCAGAACCACGTTGAGGCGCGAACCGTCGGGAAGTCGCGCATCAACCATGGGCGACGACTGATCGACTCTCCTGCCGGAAGACCTGACCATGCGATCGATCACCCGCAAGAGTTGCTCATCTGAATCGAAACACGACCCGCTCGTGTCGATCACACCTGAGCGTTCGATGTAAATGGCTTCACGACCGTTGACCATGATTTCCGAGATCGAAGGATCGTCGAGCAGTTCTTGAATCGGCCCGAAGCCGAGAAGGTCGTTCAGTACGACTTTCCTCACTTTTTCGCGGTCTTCATCGACCGCGAATTCCGGAAGATCCTGCACACTTTCAACCTGCTCCTCGACCAGACGCCGCAGCTCGGCATCGGGCATCGTGGCTCGCTCCGGAATCCCGGCCAGGCGATCCCGCACCACCCTCGCGATCGTCTGCGCATTCATCGGCCGACCAGCCATACACGGTTGTTCGCGGCAGCGAGAAGCACGTCGACGAGCGAATCCTTCGGAACCCCGAGTGACACGATTGCGTCGTCGCTTGGTTTGAGATCGGACGGATCCGGGACGGAGAGAATCACGGCCCGCGATGCAGCCAAGGTTGGTCCCGCTTCATTCGTGTCGAAAACGTCGACGAATCGGCCCGCCTCGAGCCATGGCCCCACCCAACGTTGGGGGTCCAACTTCATGGACACGGCAACGAAACCCGCACCGAGACTACGCACACGACTCGCCGCAAACGACGAGGCGAGCAACTGTTGACCCACGACGTGGTCATACGCGAGAACCCCACTGGGAAGCCCAGCAAGCGACGAGATTGCACCCGCGGCACGTGCCTTTTCGGGCACCATGCGAACTGCGGAACCTTGACGAACGCCCTCGGTCGCGGTGCCATCGGAAAGCGAGCGCGTGGCCACCACGACCGGCACGAGTGCGTCATCCGCCTTGTCCCTGCGAGGCACCAAAGCGAGCACACCGACGAATGTCAGCGAGAAAACCACGGCCGCAGGGCCGACTTTTCGCCCGAGAGACTTCACGTTCATGTACACACTCCATATCCATCGAAGGAGCATGCGCTCCACGTAAC
>JBEBAF010000028.1:0-3124 GCA_041159045.1 Actinomycetota bacterium | reverse complement strand
CGTTCCTGCGTGCGATCCGCGATCAGGTTCCGCGCGAAGTTCTCAATGCCTCGTCGCATCTCACTGCGCCCGACGACAACCGTTGGGTCGGAGAAGTTGGCTTCCGCAGCCCCGATGGAATCGCACGCACGTTGTCGCTCACCCTTCAGGTCGTTCGCGACGCCTCGGGGGTTGTTCAGCACTTCAGCGCAATCGCCCGCGACATCACTGAAACCAAGCAGCTCCACAACGAACTCACCCGACAGGCGACACACGACGCCAGAACTGGCCTGCCGAATCGAGTTCTGTTCTTGCGTCGCCTCGCCGATGCACTCGAAAAAAACCGCACGCTCCACTCGGGAAGTGCCGTGATGTTCGTCGATCTCGATCGATTGAAGATCGTCAACGACACCATGGGGCACGACGTCGGTGACGTTCTCATCTCGAACATCGCCAAACGCATCGTCAATGCAACGCGGCCATCCGACACCGTGGCGCGAAACGGTGGCGACGAATTCGTGGTGTTGTGCGACGGCGTCACCGATGAACACATCGCCCTCGACATCGCGAACCGAATTCTCCAGGCCGTCACCGGACAAATGGTTCTTCAGGGCACCGAGATTTTCACGAGCGCCAGCATCGGTATCGCCATGTCGACGAGCCAACTACTCGCCGAACACTCCCCGACCGATGCTGCACAGATTCTCCTGAACAACGCGGACACGGCGATGTACCGCGCGAAGTCGCGTGGACGCGGCCGCGCCGAGATGTACAGCGAGGCGATGCGCGCCGAAGCACGTGAGCGAGTTGCACTCACCAACGCACTCGAGCGCTCGCTCGCCGCCGGCCAGATGCGACTCGTGTACCAGCCCATTGTTTCCGCCCACACCGGTCGTCGTTCGGGCGTCGAGGTGTTTCTCCGCTGGGATCACCCACAACGCGGCGAATTGACTCCGCCCACGTTCATTCCGGTGGCCGAAGAATCGGGAATGATCGGACCGCTCGGCGATTTCGTGGTGACCCGAGCCTGCGCCGACCTGCGCGACTGGATCAGCGACGGTCTCGTCGACAAAGCCTTCGCACTGCACGTGAACGTTTCGGCCAAACAACTCACCGATGCAACTTTCGTCGACCGCACTCTCACAGCCGTGCGGGATGCCGGACTCGACGCAGGGCAGATCGTCTTCGAGCTCACCGAAAAGACCATGCTCGACGACAACCCCAGCATCCTGCGCAGCATCAATGCTTTGAACCGAGCCGGAATCCGCATTGCGATCGACGACTTCGGCAGCGGCTTCTCGTCGCTCTCGTCGCTGCGCAACTTCCCTGCCGACACGTTGAAGCTCGATGGCTCGCTGGTTCGCGACATTGGCAGCCAGGGGCACGACGATCCGATCGTCCGATCGATCATTCAGCTCGCGCACTCTCTCGACATGACCGTGATCGCCGAGTGGGTGTCATCCGAGGAACAAACGAAGCGACTCCGCGTACTCGGTTGCGACTATCTGCAGGGCAATCGCATCGGAGAACCGGCGGGTCCCGAGGAATTTGCCCGCACGTTGGCCAACGCGCGCTGAACTCAGCCGACCGTTCCCTGCGCGGGAACCGGCGCCGGTCCAAGACCCGAGAAATAGTCGAGGACGGTCTTCGAATTGCCGCCGAGTTTGACCACTGCCAGACCCGCTTCAGTGTCTTGGTACACGTCGAGGCCGTAATTGGCGATCGTTCCGTCGACGGCGGGCTTCATCTGCTTGAGGAATGACGGCATGTCGAGGTTCGCATCGACGGTGATGGTGGACGTGATCGCATGGATGATGTCACCGGCTTTGAACGGGTTGGCCGCTGCGTATTTCACCGCCTGCTTCAGCATCAACGTGATGAAGGCGCGCTGGCGCGACGAACGGCCGATGTCGCCGGTTCCCTCGAGTTGCCACTTGCCGTCGATCTTCTGTTCGTAGTGTCGGCTGCGTGCATAACGCAGTGCTGCAATACCGCGGATCTTGTGGCAGCCCTTCCACACCGTGAGACCGATGTGCCGATCGCGCGCCTGGTAGTCGGCACACAGCGTGACACCGTCGATTGCGTTGACGAGATCCTTGAAGCCCTGAAAGTTGATCTCGAGGTAATGGTGAAGCGGTATTCCGAAGTTCGCGGTCACCGTACGCGCCAACATTGCCGCACCGAGGTTGTAGGCCGAGTTGATCTTGTTGTGCTTGTCGCCATTTCCGATGGTGACCCACAAGTCACGTGGAAACGATGTGATGCCGAGCGTTCCCGCCTTCTTGTCGAAATGCATCACCATGATCGTGTCGCTTCGCTGGCCACCCACGTCCTGAGCAGAGCCGATGACGTCGAAGTCGGACTCGGTGGGATCGATTCCCTCGCGGCTGTCGGAGCCGACGAGCAGATAGTTCTCGAAATCGGGTCCGGCGGCAACGAGATCGGTCACCACTTCGGTGTTCCGCTTCACGTCTTTCATCTGGCTCTTTGCGCCGGAAACCAGACCGGTACTTCCCGCCAATGCGATCAACGCGGCAATCACGCCGGCGATGACAAAGCGGACGGACTTCACGAACAACCAACGTAGTCGCTAGTCGGTTCGGCGCAGATGCACCACGTCTCCTGCGTCTATGCGATGCGTCACGGCACATTCGTCGATGATCTGAAGTCTCCCATCGACTTCGACATCCACTGCGCGCCCGTCGATGACACGACCATCGGGCATCTCGCACCGCACTTGTTTGCCGATCGTGCTGAGCAGACTCTTGTACGTCGCGAACGTGTCGTCGACGTTCGACATTTCGAGTTCGTCGAATTTGTCGAGAACGAGCAACAGAAGTTCGTGAGGTGTCGGTGTTGACACATCACTTCGGTGCGAACTTGCGACGCACGTTGCGGGCGCAACCTCGGGAGGGGGCGCCCAGTTCACGTTGACACCCATCCCGATGACGATGTCGACGGCCGTTGATGCTGCCGTCGTTGCCGACTGGGCGAGAATTCCGGCGATCTTCAGATCGCCGATCTCGGAAATCACAACGACGTCATTCGGCCACTTCAACGCCGCAGCGACGCCGAAGTTGTCGCGCAAGACCAACGCACACGCCGTGCCGAGGATCTGGGTCATCCTGTGCGCCGGCTCGGCCAC
>JBEBAF010000027.1:0-6674 GCA_041159045.1 Actinomycetota bacterium | reverse complement strand
AACGATCTCGTTCAATGGCGTCTGCGCGTCGGAGATGTTCGATTGGACGAAGCGCTGATGGCCGAAATGGTGATGGCCGGAGGCTCGGCGTGGAACCTTCTCCACGGCCAGATCTTCGAAGCATCCGAGAACGGCGACGACTTTTCCGCCGCGCTCTTGTTGCTCGAGCGCGGCGACGAGGGAAAACTGTACTTCAGTACCACCCGTGGAGTGCGCGAGGTTCTTGCTTCGAGTCCCGATGGAGGAGCCGAGCAGTTCTTGCCGTTGTATCGACAAATGCGGGATCATCTCGCACAACGAGAAACCGTTGTTCGTTCCCGAGATGTGAAAGTCGACGAGCTCGCAAGAATCATCCCGCGACTGACGGAACGGTGATTTCTCTTCGTCGTTATTCGTGATGGGGAACGATGACGACGGGAACCTTGCTGTGGCCGGCAACGTACGACGCCACAGAGCCCAGCAACAGGCCGCTGAGCCCCGTATGACCCTTCGCGCCGATCACCACGAGGTCGGCATCGGAGTCGCGCAATTCGATGCGAGCCTCGCCTTGAACGAGTGAATGCTTCAGCATCACTTCGTGCTCTTTCGCCATCGGAAGGAAGTGGGCAAATTCTTGATCGATCAATTCGGTGGGCACCGATTCGTCGATCGTGAGCGCGGCACCCAGTTCGTTTCCGTAGATGTACGGATGCCACACGTGCAACAGAAGAATGGTGTCTCCGGGCTGGGAATTCTCGATGGCCCATTGGGCGGCCGTTCGTGAATTCGGTGAGCCGTCGGTACCCACGACGACGCGTCGCGCCTTGTGTCGGTCTCTCATGTCAACCACCTTTCAATTTCACAGTAAGTCTGCGAGGAACGCTTCGACGATCCGAAGAACATGGACATGGCGTTGGGGGGCATGGCGTTGGGGGACATGGCGTTAGGTCAGCCTTTCCAAGAGATGATCAAGTCGCGTGACGGCAAAACCGATGGATTGATCAGCGATACCGAACGGCGTCATCAAGAAATTGCCGACGGCGAGCGAACCGCACGAGTACACGACGTTCGGCACGTATCCATTGCGCTCGCTTTGCAATGGAGCCAAGAGAGGTTCGTCAAGGGTTCCGATCACACGTGAAGGGTCGTGAAGATCGAGCAACATTGCGCCAATCGTGTACGTGCGCATCGGCCCGACTCCGTGCGTGAGCACCAGCCATCCTGCTTCGGTTTCGATCGGCGAGCCGCAGTTTCCCAATTGGATCAGTTCCCATGATCGGGTGGGGCGCTGCAAGACCTGGCTTGTTTCCCAATATTCGAGGTGATGAGAGAACGAAAGCGAATTCGTTTCGAAGTCCGAACGAGAGAGTGCGACGAATTGACCATCGATCTTGCGCGGAAAGAACGCCATGCCTTTTCCACCCGCCGCCGGTCCGGAGATCGGCGAGATGTCGAAAGTGATGAAATCGTCGGTCTCGATGAGTTGTTGTGAAATGTCGGTGCCATTGAAGGCCGTGTACGTTGCCGCATAGGTGGGCTTGCCCGATGTCCATTCGGCGCGGACGAATCTGGCATCTTCCATTCCACGCCATTCGGCGAGCGCCGCGGGCCAAAGGATCCGCGCCGAAGGATCGGAGTCGAGCGGAAATCTGACCTTGTAGTTCCGCTCGGCGATCGCCCGAAAATGTTCGACCGACTGTTCGGCGTGTCGGTAGGTGTCGCGATCGTGAACGAGCAGGCTCAAGCGTTCTTCCAGCTCGCCGACGCTGAATGAATCACCCAGGGTCTCGAGTACGTATCGCGCATTCTCTCCGTAGTCGTTCAGATTCTCGAGCAGTCCGACGAAGGCCATGTGTTCGAGGGCCGATTCCGAATGCGTTCCGGCGGTCAGATGGGGTTGGGGATCGTCGGGAATCACATCGCCGGTCGAGCTGAGCACGCCCGTCCGAAATCCGATCGACGACCGGTGCCCCTCTCCGATGCAACGGACGCTCATGATGAATCGCGCGCATCCGGATGGGAGGCCGGATTGGTCGGGGTGGAGAACGGCCGACGGATTCGTGAGTGATGCACCTTCAACAGAGAATTCGTGACTGAAGAAAGCGCCGATCAGCCGCCAACGTTGAGCATCGAGCGCGACGTCGGGAGCGATGCGATTTGCCACCCGATGAGCGTGCGACTCCAACAGCACGCGGAACTCTTGATGTCTGTCGTCGAAATTCGCGTGCACGTCCTCGATGGCGCCGGCGACGACATCATCGGAAAGATCAAGGATTCGTCCGATGATCAAACTCGTACGGGATTCGTGCGAGCCGTAGTCGTCGTGGCCCGCAACGAAAAGCCGTGAGAGCACCCTCGAAGGATCGGGGTTCAAAACATGGTTCGAGCGTTGTGCGATCGATAGAAGCGGCAGCGTCATTGATTACCGAACGCAGATGCGTGGTGATGAAGCGTCTTCACCATCGCGATCGTTGATTCCGCGCCTTGATTGATGTTGACTCCGGCAGGGTGAAGTCCGTCGTAGCCTCCGTGGCTGTCGAGGTCGATCATGACTGCCTGTGCATCGTTGTTGCCGAGGAACCAAGACGCCGCGAGCTCGAGTGCTTCGCGCCAATGATCGTCGGCGGTCAGTCGCCAAGCCCTTGCGCACGCGGCAGCTATCCCTGCCACTTCGATGGGTTGCTGATCGAATGCGGGCCGCGGATCGTTCGGGCCACGGCCGCCGACCGGCGTCACCGACAGGTGTCCATCGACCGTTTCGGTTTTCAGCAGCCACTCCAGTAAGTCGAGGCCGGCCTCGATGTAGTCGACAGACCCCGTTCCTTCGCCGGCCGCGAGAAGTGCTTCGGGAATTTTCGCATTGTCGTAGGTCAGTCTTTGCTCGGGCCATGGCCACGCGCGGGTGGTGCCCATGGACTCGACGATTTCCGTTGCTGCGTCATGCAAAAGAAACGCCGCATCGTGATGGTGCGGATCCGACAATGCCACCTCGACGGCGCCGAGGCTTGCGTAACACATGGCTCGTAGCGACGAGCCGCGGTGCAAGCAGGCCAAGTCGAAAGCTTCGGTCGCGCGCTTGCGCATGCTCGTGTTGAATCCGTTCTGGGTTGCCACGCCGAACGCCCACAGAGCCCGCCCCCAACAATCGTCGGTGACGCCCGAGTCGGTCCAAACCCGATGGAAACTCATGCGGTTGCGAATCATGCCCACGTCATCGAGCGAGTCGTGGACGAAATCCAGGGCGATTCGTCCGAGAACTTCAGCGCCGAACGACTTGCCGCCGTCGAGCATCGCGAGAACCGCAAGACGCGCGTTGTCGTCGGTGCAATACCCGTAACTGAACCGCGGATGTCGCCCCTTGGCGTGTTCCAGCACGCCGCGGTCATCGGTGAGACGCGAGAGGTGTCGGAACGACACCGGTGGAAGCGTCGACAGGAGCGTTGTCGAGGTCATTCACCACCGCCCGACAATGCAACCGTTCGCTCGATCGACGAAGTGCGCAGAGCAATTGCAGCGGCAAGATCGGCATATTCGGCGGCGATCACCGGCCAGCGGTAATTCGGGGCCATTGTCGAGGCAACCATTGCCATGTTGGCCACCAAGCTGCGGTCGGTCACCACTTGTTCCATCGCCGTGGCGAGTGCGGGAACATCCGCGTGCGGAACCACGAGGCCTGCTCCGTTTTCGAGAACCTCGCGGGCGTGGGGGAATTGTGTCGCGATCACAGGACGTCCGGCAGCGATCGCGTCGACGAGGATGCCCGAGGTGATCTGGTCATCCGAATCGTAGGGAAGTACGACGCACGTCGATTGCTCGATGAGTTCGATCAGCGAGCCGAGTGGGCGGTATGCCGAATCGAACTCAACCATGTCGGCGACTCCCAGGTGTTCGGCCCGAGAGATGAGCATGTCGCGGTAGGCCTCGCCATCATTGGCGAGCACTTTTGGATGCGTGCGCCCCGCGACGACGTAACGCGCGTCGAGACCCTTCTGTGCGAGTTCGCCAAGAGCATCAACGACCCATTCGATTCCCTTTCCCGGTCCAAGAAGACCCCAGGTCAGAAACGTCGTTGTACCCGTCAGCGCAGGGGGAGTGAGGACTCGCGGAACCGTGGCGCCGTGTGCGATGTTCACCACCTTCGTCGGGTCGACGTCGTAGTGCTTCCACAAACGTCGGCTTGCGGATTCGGTCATCGTCACAACGCTCGCCGATCGGTCGACAATCGATTCGAGCACGAATCGCTGGCCGGGAGTCGGCTTCAGTGGAACGGTGTGCAGTGTGGTGATCACGGGAACTTCGAGATCCTCGATCACATCGAGGATCTCGTCACCATCCACACCACCGAAGATGCCGTACTCGTGCTGCAACAGAACGCAGTCGTACGCGTTCAGCCGATGAACGATGGCCTGCCGGGACGACGGCGAATCGGGTCGCAGATGGCCGATGACCCGCATGTCATCGGTGCGACTCTCGTCGACGCAGACGCGCACCACGCCGACATCGCGAACACCGATTTCGGACAAGCCGTTCGTCAACGCCGAGGCGAAGGTGGCCAAACCGCACGCTGTGGGCGGAAATGTGCTGACAACGGCGAGGGCCGGCGATCTCCAGTGTGTCGACAGGTGATCCATGCTCATCGGATGATTCCTTTCTTGTTGTTCGACCTGTTGTTCAGGCGATTGTTGGTGAAGCCGACGACCGATCCGATGATCAAAAGCAATGCAGCTCCGATGATGAGGATCCAGTTGACCGAGCGGCCGGTGCGCGGCAACTCGTTCGGGAAGAGGACGAGGAAGTCGGATTCGGGGGGAGCCGTCGTCGTTGGGGCAATCCCGATGACCTGAAGCTGCGGTGCCGCAGTGGTGGTCGTGGCTGCCGTTGTGGTTGACGTGGTCGGTGCCGTTGTGGTTGATGTGGTCGACGAAGGAAGTGTCGTCGTCGTGGTTGGCGACTGCGTCGTCGAGGTGACCGGGAGTGTCGTGATGATTTCCGGCAGGGTTGTGGTGACTTCCGGCAACGTCGTTGTTGTCGTTGTTGTCGTTGTTGTCGTCGTTGTCGTTGTCGTGGACGTCGTCGTCGTGGTGACCGGTGCAGAGAACGTGACGGTTGCCGTACGTTGCGGGCTTGTCAGTCCGTCGCCGGAAGCCGTTGCCGTGTTGACGATCGAGCCCGACGTGACATCGGCCTCGAGAACCGTGTAGTCGTGAGTGCAACTCAACGTTGCACCACTGGTCAAAACTGCCGTGGCTGTACCGCAGTCAAAGGGAGTCCCGCCATCGATCTTGTTGTCAGTGATCGAAAATTGCGTGGGCCCCAACGTGGTTTCGCCGGTGTTCGAGACGGTGTACGTGTACGTGACGACGTCACCAGCCGAAGAGAACTGTGTCGGTGATGCCAACTTCGTCAGGTCGATCGAGCGAGCCGGCGCCGGGGAATTGGTGAATGTGCACGACACCTGCTCGCCTTCGCGAAGATCAATGATCGCGGATCGGTTGTTCACGAGCTGCGAACCGCCATTTGGTGCCGTTGAACTGCACTGAATCGAGTCGAGCAGCCATCCCTCGGTCTGGGATTCAGCGATCGTGTACGTCGTGAAATTGGTGATGCCGTCGAAGACCTTCGTGTCGGCTGCGGTGTTGTCGTCGACAAGGTTGAAGTCGACCAAAGGTGACGGCGTCGCAGTGAATGCAAACGACTCCGGCCCGGGTCGCGTGGATACCTTCTTGACAGTGACCGACGAGGCGAAGATCACGGCTTCGCTTTCGAGTGATCGATCCATGTTTCCCGAACCGCAGTTGCTGGCGTCCGAACATCCGAAGTCGTGGAGGCGCATGTGATAAGGCGATCCTGAAATCGTGACGGCCGACCCGTCGAGGCCCCAGTTGAGACGTGTCGCGATGTGGCCCGCCCATGCGATCACGACGGTCGGGGATTGGGCGGTGAAGTAGAGAATCGTCGATGTACTGCTACTGCCGGTGTAGTCGCCGGTCAGGACGTACGGCGCAGGGTTCGTCGGGATCGTGCAGGTTGCGGTCGTGCAGAGGTTGCCGGTGTTGCTGACGACCGACCCGGGCGAGGGGAAGGTTGCTCCGAAAGCCGAGAAGTTTTGTCCGGCAAGCGGCGTGACTCCGGCGGCGGTGACGTTCGGATCGGTTGGGATCGGCAGCAACGACAACGCCCCACAAGTCACCGCAGCGCACGGGTCGGCGACGGTGATCGTTCGATCGAACGACGTGAGGTAGTCGATTGCGTGCTTGCCGTTCTGTGTGGTGTCCCACTCGATCAACATTGAGTAAGTCGACCCGGCAGTCAATCCTTCGATCACCGATCGATACGGAACCGACTGTCCTTCGGCGTAGCGAGCTTGATTGTGATTCAGGTTTCCGTTCTGCCACTGAGACGCGTGGGCCGAATCACAAACGGTGTCCAAATTCGCGCATTGTTCAAGGCTGAGATTCGCCTTTGCCCCGGCAGGTTGGCCCGCCGCGACGAAGCCGAGTGCCGTGGTTGCCAACGCGATGACGCACGCAGTGATCGCGGAGCGACGATGGCGACGCGCCAACGTCGAGATTCTTCGCCAACCCTTGTTCAGGTTGAGCACTTCTGATGTTGATTCCGTTGAACCCACGGCAGCCTCCTCAAGTCAAGTTCGGCTGATCGGGGTCCGGGATCAGAATCGGCAACGTACCGAGACG
>JBEBAF010000026.1:0-4398 GCA_041159045.1 Actinomycetota bacterium | reverse complement strand
CGATGAGAAGCAGTGCGATGCCCATGACGGCAAGCGCAATGTCTTCCTTCCACAACATCGCCGCGAATATCCAAGCGAACGTGATGACGTTGTGCCGAACAATGTGTCGACCCGTACCCCGCGGGCGGGTCGTCGCCATGTGGTAACCCATCATGAGGAACGGCACGGCCAGGGCTTCGGGATGCCACGTTTCCCATGCGAGGAATGAAACGGTGGGAAGGAGGAGCCAAGTCAACCCGAGCAGACATGCGAGCCAGTCGTTGCGCAACCGGTTGCGGGCGATGAGGAATACAGGAACCGCGCCGAGCGCCAGCGCGATCACCTGAATCACATTCCACAGGTTCGGTCCGCCACCCAGCCACACAAGCGGCACGAGGAAGTAGTACATGAACATTGCGTGGTGTCCAAAAACGGGCAGCCCACAGACGGTGTTGAACCATTTGCCATGGGCGAGCAGCCACAGCGATTGATCGTGGATGCCGAGGTCGAAGTCGAATGTTGCGTACGAATTGTGACGCTGGACAACGAGTCGGCCGACGATCCAAATCCAAGCGACGACGCCCGCCGTCAGGGCGGCCGTTGGAACACGGCGAATCACCGGCGATGGCGAGGCATTCACGAACGGGCTCGCGATCACTTGCCGTTCAAAGAGGCAACAACGGGAGCGAACGAGTCGACGTCTTCGGCCCCGACGATGACGTAGCTGAAGCCCCAGCGTTCGCGCCGGGCGATGAGGTCTTCAATCAACTTCGCGGGCGGGCCGATGAGTGCGAACGGCGTTTCGGCGACCATCGCAGCCTCGACGCCAATCATCTGTGCGACCCCGCTCATCGTTCCGTCGGCATCATCGGTGACCTTGACGAAGAACGACCGGATGTTCATTTCGATGTCGGCGAGTCGCGCGCCCGCCGCCTCGCGGACGATGTTGACTTTCTCGTCAACGGCCGCCGCTGTCATCGTGCTGATTGCTTCGGGGCCGACGACGCCCGCCGTCATCGTTCCGTTGATGCCGATGATGTCGGCCTCGCGTGCCGCATACGACAGAACACGCCGGCCACCGCCGCCAATCAGCACCGGCGGATGGGGGCGTTGAAGTGATTTCGGCTGACCGTCGTAGTTCGTGATCGTGTAGTGCTTGCCGGCGAAAGAAAAAGCTCCTTCGGACATCGCTTTCTTGATGATCTCGAGGCCTTCGATGAAGCGGTCGATGCGTACGCCCGCCGAGTCGTAGGGCATTCCGGACTGTTCGTAGTCGCTGATCATCCAGCCTGCACCCAGTCCGATTTCCAGACGTCCCTCGGACAGCAGATCGATCGTTGCCAGTTCTTTCGCCAAGACAACGGGATGTTTGTAGTCGTTGTCCCAGACGAGCGCGCCGACCCGCAAATGTGACGTGGCGTCGGCCGCGGTCTGCAGTGCGGGGATGGGTGCCAACTGGTCGGTGAAGTGGTCGGGCATCGTGAGGCAGTCGAAGCCGTTCGCTTCGGCGCGTTTGGCGAGGTCGACCCATTCCTTGCGATTCGTGGCTCGTGAACACTGAACGCCGAAGCGGAACGGGCGAATGTGGGGGAACGACATGCCTGAACGGTAGTCGGTGAAGTGCGGGGGATACCGTGGAGGTGACGTGTCCACTCGACGAAAGATCTCCCCAAGTCTCATCGGCGCGCGCGCTCGAGCATTCGCGCCGGGTGGGCTGGCATGGCTCGGTCGATTCGTGGTGGTCGTACTGGCGGGCGCGCTGTTCGTGGCGGCCATCGGTGTCGCCGTCGCGCCCCGTCTGTGGGGAATGGCGAATGCCCACGACGAGAAACCCGTTGAGCTGCCGTCGTTCACCGGCATCGCGCAACGGTCGATCCTGTACGACGTGAAGGGTCGCCAGATTGGGGCGTTCCAGGTCGAGAACAGCCAGCCGATCAAGATCGACGAAGTTCCCAGTGATGTCGTTGCTGCCATTCTCGCAGTCGAAGACGCCAACTTCTTCGGTCACAAGGGCGTCAATCTGCGGGCCTTGGTTCGGGCGATGTTGTCGAACTTCGAATCAAGCGGCGGTCGCCAAGGCGCATCAACCATCACGCAGCAGGTCGTGAAGAACGAATACCTCGGGGGAATGGAGCGCGATGGTCGCTACAAGGTGCTTCAGGCGCGGTACGCCGCCTTGCTGGAACGACACGTTTCGAAGAAGCAGATTCTCGAGCGCTATTTGAACACCGTCTATTTGGGGAACAACGCCTACGGACTTCAGGCAGCGGCTGAAATCTATTTCGGTACCGATGTCGGGAAATTGACGATCGAGCAGGCCACGTTCCTTGCGGGGATGATCCAGGCGCCCTCGAGCTATGACCCGATACGTCACCCCGAACGCGCGCGTCAGCGATTCACCCTGGCTCTCCGGCGCGTGGCTGCCGAGGGCCTGATGACACCAGACAAGGCCGCACAACTGTCGACTTCGTGGGCGCTTCCCGAGGTGTTGCAGTCGGTGCCCGAGCGTTCGATCACGCGCACGTACTTCAGTGAAGCGGTCAAGGACTATCTCTTGAACAAGTCCGACGTGCTGGGTGCGAATTATCAAGAGCGTTACAACGCCCTCTTCCGTGGCGGGCTACGGATCTACACAACGCTCGATTCCGACTACCAGGCCGCAGCCGAAGCCGCAGTCGAGGCGGAATTGCCGGAGAACAAGGCGGGATTCCGGGGTGCACTTTTGTCGCTCGACACCGCCAGCGGCGGCGTTCGCGCGATGGTGGGCGGGCCGGGATTCCAGCCGGGGCGCGATGAAGTGAACATGACATTGCGTCGTCGGCAAACAGGGTCGAGCATCAAGATCTTTGTGTTGGCGGCCGCGTTGCAGGCCGGGGTCGAGGCGACCGATCTCATCGACGGGACCCTTCCGTGCACTCTTCCGAATCCCGGAAACGAAAAAGAGCCGTTCGTCATCGAACAAGGTGTCAGCCGCCCACTGGGCTCTCTCGAAGAAATGACCTGGTATTCGATCAACTGTGCTTACAGCCGTCTCGCCCAGATCGTCGGTTTGAATCGCGTTGTCGACACCACCTATCGCATGACGCAATCGATGTTTCTCAGCCGTGCGTCGTACAAGATCCAGCCGTATGCAAGCTTTGCCACCGGCGCGAATGAAATGAGTCCGCTCGACATGGCAAGTGGTGCTCAGACCGTCGCAAACGGTGGCGTGCACATGCAGCCGTACTTCGTCGAGCGCATCGAAGGTCGTGACGGCGTCGTGTACGAACACAGTGATCCGGGGCAGACCGTCTTCGCGAAGGAAATCGCCGACAAGGAAATCGGGATTCTCAAAGGTGTCCTCGTGAACGGAACCGCGCGGCGTTATGCGCTCGCAAACGGCCGACCAGCGGCGGGCAAAACCGGCACACAAGACGACAACACGAATGCGTGGTTCATCGGCATGACGCCACAGATCACCACCGCAGTGTGGGTGGGCGACCCCGATGCGTACACCCCGATGGTCAACATTCCCGAATTCGTGGCGAAAGACGTACCGCGAGTCCAGGGGGGAACCTTCCCTGCAGCGATCTGGAAGTCGTACAACGACCGTGCGCTCGCCTCGTCGCCAATCGTCGACTGGACTGCGCCACCGCCCATCACGCGTCAGTCGGTTCGTTTGTTCCTTCCCGGAGTCGATTGTCTCGCGCAGGTGGTCAGCGGGACCATTCCCCGAAGATTCGTTGGAAAGGTGACGCCCGCGGCGCCGGAAACAACGACGACACTTCCCGGTGCAACCACATCGCCCGGCGCGACGACCACGACCACGACCACGACCGTGCCGACAACCGTCCCCGTTCCCGGCGGCCGGCCCGTGGTGAGCATCGTCGAATCCGGAACAACCGTTCTGCCGTCAAACACGAATCCATTTGCCCCTGTTCCCTCGGTCGACCCCACGCGATCGGTTGTTTTCGATTGCAACAAGACGCTTCCGGGATGGGTGCAAACCACGATCGCCGGGGGTTGACCTTGGCGCGAAGAGTGCCGTCGAATCGTTGATGGCTAGTCTCATCGCATGTCGGCGTTCGATCAGTTGCTCGAGCTCCAGCAGCTCGACACGCTGCTCGTTCAGATGCGACACCGTCTCGAACATCTTCCCGAAGCGGCGGACGTTCAGCGTCTTGATGGCGATATTGCAAAGTCTGGCGGTCAGTTGCGGGCGGCCGAGGCCGAGTTTGCGGCGCTGGCAAAGGAAATGGCCGACGCCGAGACCCGCACCAAAGAACTTCGCGCGAAGGTGAGTCGGCTGAACGCGCAACTGAAGACGGTGATCGCGCCACGCGAGGCCGAAGCCTTGCAGCATGAAATCGCGAACCTGGCCGATGAAATGTCTCAGCTCGATGACGCCGCGTTGGCGGCCCTCGAGCGATCAGAGTCGGT
>JBEBAF010000025.1:0-3108 GCA_041159045.1 Actinomycetota bacterium | reverse complement strand
ACCAACCGTTGGGCATCGACCACGGTCGCTTGACGACGGCGACGTTGCTGGCTGCCGAGGGACTCGGCGCGTCGAAATGTCAGCATGTCGGCGAAACCGCCGACGGCGCCGGGGCCGTGGGGTTGTCAATGGTGACCGGTCACCGCGCCGATGCCTTCAGTGTGTTCGTTGCGCCACGTGCGGCTGCAGATCCGAAGCGGATGGTGGTCGAAGCCGGTCGAGCGGTACGTGAGATCGCCATTTCGTCGGGTCGTGCGACGGGCGTTGTGCTGGCCGATGACACTGAAATCGGTGCCGAAGCAGTCGTGGTGTCGGCCGGGGCCCTTTGGTCGCCGATCCTCTTGCGCCGCAGTGGTGTCTCGCGATCCGGACTGGGTCGCAACCTGAAGGACCACCCGTCACTCAGCCTGACGCTTGCCGTCGACGACGCCGAACAATTTGGCGCGAAGCCGCGCATCACGGGGCTCGTTGTTGCGTCGTCGCACATCGGTGAGTCCGACATCAACATCCTTCCCGTCGAGTCGAATCAAATCGTCGCAGCCGTTACCCAGGTGTCGTCGGTCGGTCATGTCCAAGAAGTCGACGGAAGAGCCGAGGTCGTGCTTGGTTCTCTGGAAACCTCCGACGATGCCACGCGCATGTTGTCGGCGCTCGGGCTTGTTTCCGATTTGTTGGCGTGTGAATCAATGAAGTCGTTCTCGTCCCACGTGAGCGTCGACGAACGGGGCACGCCACTCGGTGCTCTGATGGCGCACGACGACGCCTCGATCATCTCGTTCGCGCGGCGCCGGCCCGGGCCGTATTCGCACGCGGTTGGTACGTGTCGCATGGGCGACCTTCGCGATGCAGAGTCGGTGGTCGACTCGCTCGGCGAAGTGCACGGGGCAGTGAACCTGTGGGTTGCCGACGCCTCGGTGTTCCCGGATATTCCGCGCGCAGCCACCCAAGTTCCCGTGATGGCGGTTGCGAGTCGCATCGCGCGTGGCGTCGGCGAACGCCTGGGCTGAACGCCGACCTTCCTTTCCGTGGCAAGATGCCTGGCGTGGCGCACGGTCCGGCTGACCTTCCGTATTCGTTGGGATTGCACGAAGTTGCCGAGGGCTGTATGGCCTATCTGCAGCCCGATGGTGGTTGGGGCTACAGCAACGCGGGATTGATCGTGGGTGACGGCGCGTCATTACTGGTCGACACGTTGTTCGACCTGAAGTTGACGGCGTCGATGCTGGAAGCGATGTCCGGTGCCACGAAGTCCGCTCCGATCGCAACTGTGGTCAACACCCACGCCAACGGCGATCACTGCTACGGCAATCAACTGGTTGCCGACGCCGAGATCATCGCAACTCGGGCTGCCGCCGAAGAGATGCAGCACGTTCCGCCGGCCATGATGGCGGGTCTCAACGCCGCACCGGGTGAAGTCGGCGAATTGTTCCGCCACTTCTTCGGTGATTTCGCCTTCGATGGCATCGAGTTCACGCCGCCGTCGCGCACCTTCGAGGGGCGACTCGAAGTCGAAGTGGGTGGACGGGCGATCGAATTGATCGAAGTCGGCCCGGCTCACACTCAAGGTGATTCGATCGTCGTGGTGCCCGACTCGCGCGTGGTCTACACCGGCGACATCCTGTTCATCGGTGGTGCGCCGATCGTGTGGGCAGGGCCGCTCGAGAATTGGATCGCGGCATGCGATTTGATGCTGGGCATGGACGTCGACGTTGTGGTGCCCGGGCATGGCCCCGTCACTGACAAAGCCGGCGTCGTCCAGGTTCGCGATTACCTGACATCCGTTCTCGAGTCGGCGACGAAATGTCACGGTGCCGGGATCGACGTGTTCGAAGCTGCGCGACGGATCGCGTCCGAGATGTTGGGCAATTCCGCAACGTCCGACTTACGGGAATACGGACGCATCGCGGTGAACGTTGACACCGTCTACCGAACTCTCGACCCGAATCACGAGACGGCGAACGTGGTCGAGCAGTTCAGGCGGATGGCCGCAATCGAAGCGCACGGCGCACAAGCATGAACCACGCTGCGATTGCGCAGCAGCTGAAGAGGATCCACTGGATCGCGTACGACAAGTGCGGGCCATTCGTGAGCTCGGGGTCTGCGATGCGCGCCGGCAAGTTCGACGTCAAGGGCGTCGACTTCGCGTATTCGAGAAGGTCGACGTAGAAGGGCAACACCACCTGGTCGGATGACTGCGTGAACTGTGCGGTGAGGCGCGGAACGTCGACCCGCTGTATTTCGGTCAGAGCGCCCGTTGCTGCATCGGTGAGGCCTCCCAGCCGTCGTTCCTGCGACTTGCGAACACGGGCGAGAAATTCGACTTCTCCTGCCGGCGGGGCGGGCGCCGCCGTCGCGAGTGGAACGAAGCCGCGGTTGACGACCACTACATACTTCGTGCCGTTCACCGAAAAATCGAGAGGTGCAAGCGTGTCGAATCCTGCCGTCGAATCCTGACTGCGGTTCAGTACCGCCACGTCGGCGCCTTTGCGGAAGGTTCCGCGTATCACCACAGGGCGCCACTCAACGTCGGCAGGTTTTTCGTCGATGAGCGTCGACACGTCGACCGGGTTGGTCTTGGTTCGCTCGCGAACTTGGGCATTGAAGGTCTTGCGCTCGTCCAATCGTCGGAATTGCCACGCCGACAGGTTGGCCATCGTGAAAACCAGAACAACCGTGAGAAGGTGCACGGCGATCATCTTCGGTCGCAGAAGGGGGGAGAGGCGGTTCATCGTGGCTCGAGTCAACGCTAGTTTGTGGCCGTGCGCGACCTCACATCCCTCTCGCCGGAATTCTGGGAGAAAGTTTTCGGCGCGCATGTCATTGCGGGAGCACCGCACCGCATCGGCGAGGGGATGATCGGCGCCAATTATCGTGTTGCGTTGACGGCGAAAGACCCAAACGTGCCGTCGACCGTGGTGGTGAAACTGCCTTCGCCCGGCGAGGAAAGTCGCGCTGCGGGAATTGCACATCGCACGTACGAACGTGAGGCGAAGTTCTACATGCATGTTGCCGAGACGGTTGACGTTCGTCGACCGAAATGTCATTGGGTCGAATTCGACGATGCGACCCACGACTTCGTACTCGTTCTCGAAGACTTGGCGCCCGCCG
>JBEBAF010000024.1:0-3216 GCA_041159045.1 Actinomycetota bacterium | reverse complement strand
CCGCATGGTGGCTCGCACTGGGGGATCCTCTGATGGCCGACGTTCTCGACCTCGCGCAACACGAACTGACCAATGGTCACACGATCGAAGCAAGCGCGGGAACCGGCAAGACCTATTCGGTTGCTGCTCTTGTCACCCGCGCAATTGCGATCGACGACGACCTGCGCATCGACCGCATTCTCATCACCACGTTTACACGTGGCGCTGCAGCTGAACTTCGCGACCGCGTTCGGCGCCGCTTGGCCGACACCGCGTCAAAACTCGATGCCGACGTCGAAGACCCCGATGATCCGATTCTGACTGCGCTGCGGGCCGACCCAACGCAACGGTCGAGGTACGTGCGAAACCTTCGTCGCGCAGTCGTCAACTTCGACAACGCGGCGATCAATACGATTCACTCCGTTTGTTCCAAGGTCCTTGCTCTCGCCGGCCAGGCAACTCGCGATGATTCAGGGGAAGAGGTCTCGAAGCGAATCATCGCCGAAGTGGTGAACGATCGACTCGTCGCAGAAGCCGTGGCGAAAAAGACCCCGTGGGACGAAGGTCGTGTCGTCCGGCTGGTAGCTCAGAAATTGGGCAACCCACTCGCCACCCTGTGGTTCGATCCGAATCTTGATTCGGCAGTGACCGCCAGGTTGCAAGAGCTCGAAGTGATGATCAACGAACTCGTCGCCGAAGTTGATCTGCGGACTCGCCAGCACCCGTCATACGCCGATCTCATCCGTCGGGCCGAGAAGGCGCTCAGCGGCGATGAAGGGGCCGATATCCGTGCCCGCTTCGCCGAGCGTTATACGCACGCCTTCGTTGATGAGGCGCAAGACACCGACGCGCTGCAATGGCAGCTCTTTCATCACATCTTCCCCAAGCACGATCCTCTGGCTGATCACAAGCTCACCGCTGTAGGCGACCCGAAGCAGGCCATCTACGGATTCCGCGGAGCCGACGTCAACGCCTACCTCGCGGCGCGCGACCCCGGCAACATGTCGACGCTCACCACCAACTTCCGGTCCGACCCGCCCGTAATCGCCGCGCTCAACGCACTCTTCGAAGGGCAAACCCTCGGACAGGGAATCTCGTACACCGAAGTTGTCAGCGACCCGAAGAAAACCGGTTCAAATGTGCGCGGAGTCGAGCCGGTCGAAGCGATCGATATCGGCGATGACGACAACGCCTTCAAAGCCGCTGTCGCTGCGGTGGGGCAGGTCGTACGCCTTCTTGAAGTTGGTGAAATCCTCGAAGACGATGCGTGGCGGCGCATTCAACCGAAAGACATCTGCGTGTTGACGGGCTCGAATTCGATCGTGCAACGAGTGCAGTCGCTCCTACAGGGCTACGGCGTTCCGGCAGTCGCAAGCGGTGCCGAATCGGTTTTTGCCGACGCAACAGCACGCGATTTCAGGGTTCTCATCGACGCACTCGAACGCGTGTCCGAATCGGGTCGAATTCGCAACGTCGCAACAACCTCGCTCTTCGGTTACGGGCTCGGTGACCCACGGCTGCTGCCGACGGCCGGAACTAACGGTGATGGCGAAACCGACATTGTTCTGAAAATCCAATCGAAGTTGGTGGGTTGGCGCCAGATTCTGCAGCGTCGCGGAGTCGCCGCCCTCGCAACAGAAATCAATGCCGACATTGCAGTGATGACCGTCTTCGTTTCGGGTCTCGTCGGTGAACGGCGTCTTGCTGACTTCAGCCACCTCATCGAACTTCTCCATACCGCCACCGAAGGCAAAGGCATCAGCCCCGAAGAGTTGTTGCAGATTTTCGCCGATTTTGGAACCGTCGACCGCAACGCAGAAACAGTCAGTCGACGCGTCGAGAGTGACGCCGACGCCGTCCAGGTGATGACCGTCCACAAGTCGAAGGGGCTCGAATTCCCCTGCGTCGTGGTTGCAGACCTGTGGAAATACGAGTCATACGCAAGCAAAAACGTCCCTGCGTACAACCTTCCCTTCAGCGGAGAATCCACGGGTACCCGCATCGACATCGGCTGGGCGCTCGACGCAACGGCACAAGAATCAATCGACTTCATCAACCAGGCTGCAGCCGAAGAAGACCAACGCCTTCTGTATGTCGCCCTCACGCGCGCTGAGAACCATCTTGCATTCCTCTGGCCGTCGGCTTCTCCGAAACCGTCCGTCCTTGCCAACACCCTCAACGTTGGGGTCATCAACACTCCCGATCCCGAGGGTCAGATGCTGGTACATGCCATCCCGAAGTATCAGGTGAAGCGCAACTGGCGTTTCGCCGACGATCCGGCAGCAACTTCACCAAACTTTTCCCTCTCGCAAAGCCCCGAGGCCGTTGAACAGACTTATCGCCGCACGTCATTCACGGGAATCACCCGTGCGCAGCAGACAATCTCGCGCAAGGTCGGGTCGCCCGACTTCACTTCGGTCGCAGGGGGTGGCGATGAAGACACCAATTGGTTCGTCAGCAAGAGCCGTTACGCGTCTGACGAGGCTCCGACAGGCGCGCACATGCCCCTCGCGCGTCTAGTTGGCGGCACCTACGTCGGCAAGGTCTTGCACGAGGTGTACGAGCACATCGACATTTCGGCGCCCGACCTTCTTGCCGAGGTCGACTCGCAGTGCAAGCGCATCATCACCGGGGCCCGGCTTCGTGACGAGATCGACAAAATCGTCGATGGCATTCATTTGTCGCTCAACACTCCGCTCGGCGATGCCCTCGGCAACACAACACTCGCGGCAATTGGGTCCGATCGGCGCCTAGCCGAACTGAATTTCGAGATGGCTGTTACCGACCTCACCGCAGGGGTGCGCGTCTCCGACTTCGGGCGGATCCTTCGCGACCTCATCCCATCCGACGACGCGCTTCGCCCGTACGTCGACATGCTCACGCACGAATCGTTCGATATTGGTCTTGCCGGTCTCATCAACGGATCAATCGACGCAGTTCTCCAACTTGGTACCGACGACGACCCGCAATTGTGGATCACCGACTACAAGAGCAACCGCCTCGACCAAGACGGCGACACCACTCTTGTTGCCGCTTACGGGCAGGAACGTCTGCTCGACGCAATGATTCATCACCACTATCCATTGCAGGCCCTCATTTATGGCACCGCGATGTACCGCTATCTGCGTTGGCGGGCGCCGTACCTCGACAATCCGTCCGATCACGTGAAGGGCTTCTCGTACTTCTTTATCCGCGGAATGGTTGGCCCCGATACGCCCAAGAACACCGGAGTGTTCA
>JBEBAF010000023.1:0-4881 GCA_041159045.1 Actinomycetota bacterium | reverse complement strand
GCCCCTGCTCGAAGGTTCTGAACCAAGCGACTGGCGTGACGCGGCGCATTGGGAATTCGACTGGAGCCCGCTGATCATTCCGCTCGGTGAATTCCGCTGGCCGCATGATCGTCGTCTCGGTACGTATTCACTTGCCGTACGGCGCGACGACACCCACGCCTATGTGCAGTTCGCCGACGGCTCGTCGTTGTGCTTCGACGTCGCAGTCGACCCAACGTGGCGAACCCACGAGGTCGAGCCCGCCGTTGTGCTGGGCAAAGCTCAGGCAATGTTGCAATGGCGTATGGGTCACGCGCGGCGCGACCTTTCGCACACCGTGATCGATGGTGGAATCGTCGGACGTTTGCCCGACGACGTTCCGTGGCGTGTCTAGCCCATCACATCGCAACAGAAGTTGCGGGAACCCAACTGCCATGCGCACCGTACGGAACGCGCTGAGGCAGGTGAACGATTGCAACCGGCTTTGCGCTGAAGTCTTGCGCGTCGATGATCACCAATCGCGACGAGTTCGTCGCCGTGTCGTGGGCAATGGTGATGACGTAGCCCTCGTCTTCCGCTCCGTTTGCCTTTGACGGCGCGAAGACAGGTTCGCTGCCGCGGCTGTGGTCGCCGAGGTGGTGCTCCCAACATTGGCCAGTGGTGAGGTCGTACTTCCACAGTGACGATCCGTAGACCGGCTCTTCGGCGTTGCCTTCGCCGCCGAGCGACATGAGATACCCGTAACGGGCCTTCAAGCCGACGTATCTGTCGTTCACGCGGCCGAAGTCGCCCGGCCGATCGTCGACCATTTCCTCGGTCACCTTGCCCGTGGCCGTGTTGATGGTCCACTTCCACAAGCGACCAACTTCCGCGTAGTCGTCGGAGCTGCTGCCGAATGCTTCCGGCTGGCGCGACACGTGAAGAACCACGTTGTCGCCTTCGTCGTGGGCGTTGACCGGGTGGAACACGTAGCACGGATCGATCTCGAACCAGCGAATGTCGGAACCTTTGCCCTCGCGCGGCATGACACCCAAACGTGCGCCGCAATCGCGGTTGAACTTGAACGGCACGCCCGAGGCGAGCTGGTTGAGGTCGAAGACCAGCGGAAGATCCATGAAGATGACGTTCTTCCGCGTGACGTTGAAGTCGTGCATCATCACCATGTTGGGTACGTCGATGTCTTCGATCTGTTGCACCTTTCCGTCGGCGCTGACGCGTACGTAGTGCACGAATGGTGGCTCCATTGCCATGTAGCTGAAGGCCAGCAGTTCGCCCGTCTCGGGACAGATCTTCGGGTGGGCGGTCATCGAGCAGGTGAGGGCGCCGCCGTAGTTCTCATAGCCGATGGTGTTCAGATCGCCGTCGACCAGCCATGGCCAGTGAGCTTCCTCCAGTGCCATCAACTTGCCGTTGTGGGGCAACACGTGCGTGTTGCCCTTGCCACGGGTCATGTCGCCCATGCCTGCGAAATCGTCGGCCAGGGGATCGGTGACGTTCGGAGTCTGCACGAAGCGATTGCGATACCACTCGGCGCGTCCATTGCGCAGGCGGACACCGTGCAGCATTCCATCACCGAAGAACCAGTGGTTCGATGTGCCCGACAACGGGTTCGGGCCGGTGCGGACGTACAGACCGTCGAGTTCGGCGGGAATGCGGCCTTCGACACGCAGTTCCGTGGCGGTGACTTCGTCGAGCACGGGGGCCCAGTTGTCGCGGAGGTGCCACGGGAGACGGGTGTGTTCGGCGGGGCTGATGGTCTGGCTCATGTCGTCCAAAGTAATTCACCGGGAGGGGTATCAATTACGGTCGTGGCATGGCGACAGCACATTTGAACGGCACCGAAATCTTTTACGTCGACCACGGCGGCATCGGCCCCGCGGTGATTCTCAGTCACGGGTTCCTCATGGATCATTCGATGTTCGATCATCAAGTGGCTGCTCTGAAAGACAAGTACCGCGTGGTCACCTGGGACGAGCGCGGATTCGGTGGCACGCCCGCCACGGGTCCGTTCGATTACTGGGATTCGGCGAACGACGTTCTGGCGTTGATGGACCACCTCGGTATCGGCGGCGCCTACGTAGGTGGAATGTCGCAGGGTGGCTTCGTCAGCCTGCGCGTGGCGTTGTTGTCGCCCGCGCGAGTCCAGGGCTTGATTCTCATCGACACCCAAGCAGGAACAGAAGATCCAGAAGTGGTCGAGGGCTACGGACAGATGCGCGACGTGTTCATTTCCCAGGGCCCGGCACCCGTGCAGGATGTGATCGCATCGTTGATTCTCGGCCCCGGCAACTGGGCCGACTGGTTCGCCAAGTGGGAAAAGCTCGACAAGCAAGGTTTCGCCCATGCGTTCGACTGTCTGTTGAACCGTGACGACGTCACGGATGACTTGACATCGATCACTGCTCGCACATTGATCGTTCATGGTGATGCCGATGTTGCGATTCCGCTGTCGAAGGCCGAAGTCATGCGTGACCGTCTGGGTGGCAAGGTCACGATGTGTGTCGTGCCGGGTGCGCCGCACGCCGCGAACATGACCCATCCCGAAATCGTCAACTCGGCGATTCTCGATTTTCTTGCCAACGTCGAGCCGCGCGCCGCCGTGCACCCGAAATACGAGTCGGGCAAGAACTAGGCAGCTCGCAAATCGAAGGGGGAGACATGACCGACACCGCAAACAGGGGATTGACGTCCCGTGAAGTTCAGGACGATCCGTTCCCGTATTACACGGAGAAGATGTCGAAGTGTCCCGTGTGGCACGAAGAAGACATCAACCTCTATGTCATCGCGGGCCACGAAGAGGCCCGTGCGGCCCTGGGCGATTTGAGCACGTTTTCCAGCAAGCCCGCTGCCGGCAATCGCGCGGTGAAGCCCGAGGTCGTGATGGCCTACATGAAGGTGCTTCAAGAAAAAGGTTGGATGCACACGCCGATCCTGCAACGCGTCGACCCGCCCGAGCATGGTCGCTCGCGCAAGATCCTGAACCGCGTGTTCACCCCGGCGCAAGTGAAGTCGTACGTACCCGAAATCGAGGAGATCACGAACCGTCTCGTTGACTCGATGCTCGAACGCGGTTCGTGCGAGTTCGTTCGCGACTTCGCGTTGCCGTTGCCCGGTCGCTTCATTGCACGACATCTCGGATTGAACGACGACGAGTATCCGAAGTTCCGCCGTTGGGCCGAAGCGATGCTGTCGCTGGCGCAGCGCAACGACATGACCGTCGAAGAGGCGATCATCGAGGCGAACATCGAAGTCGAAGAGCAACATTTCGTAGTCGCAGAGTTCGAGAAACGTCGCCAGAATCCGGGCGGCACCGACCTCATTTCGCTCATCGTGCACGCGCACGGCGCCGACGAAGAGCCATTCACGACGAACGAACTCATCACGTTGATGCACCAACTCATCACGGGTGGTTTCGAAACCACCACGGGAGCGTTGTCGGCTGCGATGTTGCTGTTGCTGCGGCATCCCGACCAGATGCAGATGCTGCGCGACGATCGTTCGTTGATGGGGAACTTCATCGAAGAGGTTCTGCGCTTCGATGCTCCGGTTCAAGGCCTGTGGCGTTCGGTGCAGTGCCCGGTGAACATCGGCGGCGTCGACATTCCCGAGCAGGTGCCGGCAATGGTTCGCTACGGCGCGGCCAACCGCGACCCGCGCGTGTTCGAGAACCCCGATGTGTTCGACATCAAGCGCCCGAATGCGAAAAACCACATTTCGTTCGGCTTCGGCGTGCACTTCTGTCTCGGTGCCGCCCTGGCGCGTCAGCAGATGTCGAGTGCCTTCAACATCCTCCTCGATAGGGTCGCCGAACTCGAGCTGGCGAAACCACTCGAATTCCCGATGTACGAACGGAGTTTCTTCCTCCGACCGCTACGTGAGTTGCACCTGAAGGTACGGTAGAGGGCACGGCTTACGTGTAGGGAACATCCCGGAGGGACAACATGGCTGACAGCAGGGAAGAACTCGTTCGGATGGCGAAGCGGACCATGCAGGGTCTGCGTGACAACCAAGGCGAACTGGTCGACGATCAGTACCTCGTGCCGGTCGAGAACTACTTCGACCAAGACCGCTGGCAGGCGGAAGTCGATCGCATCTTCAAGCGCCTTCCGCTCGTGTTGGGCTTCTCGTGCCAGATGCGTGAAGTCGGTTCGTATTCGGCCGTCACGGTTCTCGGCGTGCCCGTTCTCATGGTGCGCGGAAGCGACGGCGAGATGCGGGCGTTCCTGAACGTGTGTCGCCACCGCGGCGCACAGGTTGCCGAAGCCGGTTGCGGCAAGGCCCGTCGGTTCACCTGCCCGTATCACGCATGGAGCTACAACACACAGGGCGACCTCGTGGGCATCTTCGAGGCCGAGGCCTTCGGCGACGTCGACCGCAACACGCACGGCCTCACCACGTTGCCCGTCACCGAGCGCGCCGGAATCATCTGGGTGACCCTCACCCCGAATTCACGCGTCGACCACGATGCGTTCTTCAAGGGCTACGACAAGATGCTCGAGCACCATCACTTCGATCAGTGCCACTATGTGGGCAACCAAGTGCTAGTCGGTGCGAACTGGAAGGTCGCCTACGACGGCTACCTCGACTTCTACCACCTGCCGATTCTGCACAGGAACACTTTCGGACCCGACTCGTCGCCGAAGGCGTTGTTCGAGGCGTGGGGTCCACACCAGCGCCTCATGGCTCCCGACAAGCGCACTTCGGTGAACACGCTCGAGGGAAGTCCCGAGTCGGAATGGCCCGAAGACAAGCTGGTCTTCGGCGTGTGGACGATCTTCCCACACGTGTCGATTGCCGCGTTCGACGCCGAAGGCAAGGTCTACATGATCTCGCAACTCTTCCCGGGCGACAATCCCGACGAGTCGTACACCACGCAGCACTTCCTGCACACTCAGCCCCTCA
>JBEBAF010000022.1:0-17879 GCA_041159045.1 Actinomycetota bacterium | reverse complement strand
CCATTTTCGGGTGCTCATCAAAGTGGCGAGGGCCATGCCGATCACGATGGTGATGAGAAGGCCGAGCAATGCGATTTTTGCGCTGTCCCACAGCGACATGAGGATCGGATAGAGGCCCCGTTGGTCGCCCGCATGCCAGACGCCGAAGCCCTGCGAGACCACGCGGTGGGGTGGTGGAAGGAGGAACCGCTTCTCTTTGGGGAGGACGGCCATCGACAAGAGGTACCACGCACCGATGAAGAGTCCGAACACTACGATCGGCCCCGTCAGATCGCGGGCGACCGTTCGTAAGCTGCGCTGTTTCGTCATTCGGCTGCCCTCAGTGCGTGAGAGACCTCGCCGCAGAGTTGAGCGAAGGCGGGCTCGTACCGAAGATCGTGTCCGCGTTCGTCGCCGAACGGAACGTCGAACGAGTCGACGATACGGCCGGGTCGTTGTGACATGACCAGTACACGGGTCGACATGAACACGGCCTCGGAGATCGAGTGCGTGATGAACAGGCCGGCAAAACCTTGCTCGATGAAGAGTTGACGCAGATCGTCGTTCAGCTTCTCGCGTGTGATCTCATCGAGCGCGCCGAATGGTTCGTCGAAGAGGAAGACACGCGGCTGCATCATCAGCGATCGGGCCAGCGACGCGCGCATACGCATGCCGCCGGAAAGTTGATGCGGATACTTGTCGCCGAATCTGTCGAGACCCACGCGAGCAAGCGCTTCGGCGGTCTTGCGGTCACGTTCCGACTTCGGCTGCTTCTGTAGTTCTGCAAGCAGCGCCACGTTCTGCTCGACGGTTCGCCAAGGTAGAAGAGTTGCATCTTGGAAGACGTAGCCCAATGAGGTGCGGTCGACGTCACAAGTGCCCGATGTCGGCGATTCAAGCCCCGACGCGATGCGCAAGAGCGTCGACTTGCCGCAGCCCGATGGGCCGACGATCGTGACGAACTCGCCAGCGGGAACGTCGAGCGAAACCTCGTCGAGCGCACGAGTGCCGTCGGGAAAAACCATGCCGACGTTACGGAACGAGAGTGCCACGCGGCCCGTCACCAAGAGCCCCGTCGTGTGAGGACGTCTCTGAGGACCGCGGGCTTGTCGGTCATGATCCCGTCGGCACCGCGGTCGAGAAGTTCATTCATCTGTGCCGGGTCGTCGATGGTCCAGTAGTGCACGTGCAGTCCACTGTCGTGGGCGATCTCGATGAAGCGCTGCGAATTGAGCGGTACTGGGCCCTGCTTGGCGGGTATCTGTGCCGCATACACGCCCTCGGGGAAGCGAATACCGCGACCAACCGACGACGCAAGGCGCAAGCGGGCGACGCCTTTCGGGCCCAGGGATGTTGCGACATCTGGTCCGAGCTCGGATCGCAAGATTCGGAGACGGCGGTCGCTGAACGCCCCGAGGCAGACCCGATCGAGAATGCGATGGCGCCGTAATGCAGCAATCAGGTGGGGTAGCGCCTCATCCGACTTGCAGTCGATGTTCCAACGCAGTTGCGGCCATGTATTGACGAGGTCGTCGAAAGTTGGAATCGGTTCGCGTCCGTCGACTCGTGCCTTTGCCACTTGGTCGTAGGTGAGCTGGCTGATGCGGCCGGCAACGCCGCAGGTGCGTTCAAGGTTGTCGTCGTGGAACGCCAGAAGCACGCCATCCACCGTCGCATGCACGTCGGTTTCCATGTACGTGTAGCCAAGGTCGACCGCCATTTGGAATGCGGCCAGCGTGTTTTCGGGGGCATCGCTGGCTCCGCCGCGATGGGCGAATGCGTGCGTTCCCTGCCACTCGAAGAAAGGGTGCGACCTCAGCGTCATCGGATCAGATCGAACGACCTGCGGCCTTCCAGTATTCGTCTTTCAACACGCGCTTGTAGAGCTTGCCCGTTGGATGGCGCGGGAGTTCGGGCCGGAAGTCGATGGACCTCGGGCACTTGAGATCGGCGAGTTGTGAACGGCAGAACGCAATGAGTTCACGCTCGAGGGCCTTTGCTTCCTCTTCGTTCACCGGCATGGTGACCGGCTGAACAACGGCCTTGACTTCTTCGCCGAATTCGTCGTTCGGCACTCCGAAAACCGCCACGTCGGAAACCTTCGGGTGGTTGATGAGAACGTTCTCGGACTCTTGCGGATAGATGTTCACGCCACCCGAAATGATCATGAATGCCTTGCGGTCGGTGAGGAACAAGAAGCCGTCTTCCGTGAGGTAGCCGACGTCGCCGAGGGTCGACCATCCGCGGCCCTTGGGGTCGCGCGAGCTCTTCGTCTTTTCCGGATCGTTGTGGTATTCGAACACGGTGCCGCTGTCGAAATAGACGGTGCCCGATTCACCAACGGGAACCTCGTCGCCGTTCTCGTCGCAAATGTGCACGACACCTTGAATCGCCTTGCCGACGGTTCCCGGATGTGACAGCCACATTTCCGAATTGCAGTACACGAAACCGTTGCCTTCGGTACCCGCGTAGTACTCATGAATGACGGGTCCCCACCATTCGATCATTTGCCGCTTTACTTCGACCGGACACGGCGCCGCAGCATGGATTGCACACTGGAGCGACGACAGGTCGTAGCGCTTGCGAACGTCGTCGGGGAGTTTCAGCATGCGGACGAACATCGTAGGCACGAGCTGGCTGTGCGTGATCTTGTGTCGTTCGACGAGTGCGAGGTATTCCTCGGCATCGAAGTGTTCCATGACAACCGTGGTACCGCCGAGGAAGTTGACCGCGAGATTGAAGCGCAGCGGAGCAGCGTGATACAGCGGCGCGGGGGACAGATAGATGGTGTCCTGTGTGATACCGAAGAGCAGTTGCGAAAGGTTCGCCACGCCGTTCTGTTGGCCGAGTTCGGTGCGGGGGAATGTTCCGAGAACGCCCTTCGGTTTGCCCGTCGTGCCGCTGGAATACAGCATGTCCATGCCGCTGACGCGCTCGGTGAGTGGCGTGGTCGGTTGCGCGGCAACCGCGGTGTCGTACGCTTCGAAACCGGGGATGGTGCCGTCGAGCATGAGGCGCAGGCCGGCATTCGGGATTCCCGATGCGATCTCGGCCGCCTGGTCGGCCTTGTACTTCGAAGTGATGAATCCTTTGGCGCCGCAATCGTTGACGATGTAGGCGAGTTCCTCGGAAGTCAGACGACTCGAGCAGGCGGTGTAAATGAGACCCGCGTAGTGGCAGCCCCAAATGACCTCGAGATAGCGCGGATGGTTCTCCATGCAGATGGCGATGTGGTCGCCCACCTGCAAGCCCGCCGTGCGCAGCAGGTTGGACAGCCGATTGGCCGCATCGTCGAGTTGCTTGTAGGTGACCACTTGGCCCGTTGACGCCATGATGTAGGCGGGCTTGTCGGGTGTGGTCTTCGCGTAATCCCCCGGGAACATGACGGGCAAGTTAGTCGGGTTTGGCAGTGTTTGGTGACCCTGCGGTAACTTGTCGATTTATGAGCACATCCACGGTCGCATCAGAAGAGCAGCTCGTCAGCGGGCTTGTCGACGAACTCCTGGCCACGTGTCCGCCCTCGTCGACCAAGGCCATCGATTTCCTCGGAAAACAGTTCGATCTTGGCCTCGCGTGGGTGCACTTTCCGCAGGGCCATGGTGGCCTCGGTATTTCGCCGCGTCACCAGAAGCTCATCAACGAGCGCCTGAATGCCGCCGGTGCACCGAACGCCTACGGTCGCAACCCGATCGGTTACGGCATGTGCGGCCCAACGGTCGTCGAATGGGGTAGCGAAGAGCAGAAGAAGCGTTACCTGCGCCCGCTTTTCACCGGCGAGGAAATTTGGTGTCAGTTGTTCTCCGAGCCGGGTTCGGGCTCCGACTTTGCCGGCCTGTCGGCGAAGGGCGTCAAAGACGGCGAAGAATGGATCGCCAATGGCCAGAAAGTGTGGACCACACTTGCGCACCTTTCGCGTTGGGGCCTGCTCGTCGTGCGTACCGACCCCGAGGCCGTCAAGCACGCGGGCCTCACCGCGTTCGTCGTCGACATGCACGCACCGGGGGTCGAAGTGCGCCCACTGCGTCAGATGACCGGCGAAGCCGAGTTCAACGAGGTCTACTTCACCGACGTGCGCATTCCCGAAAGGGAAATGCTCGGCAAGCCCGGCGACGGCTGGCGCGTCAGCCTCACCACGCTCATGAACGAGCGCGTCGCCATTGGTGGCGTGGTTCCGCCGCGTGGCTCCGGAACGATCGCTTCACTCACCAAGATCTGGGCAACGATGGACGAGTCGCGCAAGGATCCCGCAACACGCGACGAACTCATGAAGTTGTGGACGCGCGCTGAAGTTCTGCGCCTCACCAACATTCGTGCGGGCCAGAATCGCAAGATGGGCGTTCCCGGCCCCGAAGGTTCGATCGGCAAGATGGAATCGGCGAACCTGAACAAGGCGATCTACGAGTTCGCGATGAACCTTCTCGGCCCCGAGGGAATGCTCTACGGCAGCTACGAGATGATTCGTCCCGACACTGCGATGGGCTTCGAGACGTACCAGAAGGCATTCCTGCGCAGCCGTGCGAACTCGATCGAAGGTGGCACCACCGAAGTGATGAAGAACATCCTCGGCGAGCGCGTCCTCGGCCTTCCCGGCGATGCCCGCGTCGACCGCGACGTGCCGTGGAGCCAGGTTCCCCGCAACTAACTCGCTGACGCGAGCAGAACGCCCAAGTACAGGGCACCAAGCGAAGCAACGAGGCCGATGGCCCCGCCGAGGGCGAGCACGATCTTGCTCTTGGTGTTCGCGTGGGCTGCCGCTGCAAAGCCGGCGAGAACCACCGCAGCCATCTTCAGCGCGAGCGTGACGTGGTAGCTGGAATCCATGGCGGTCACGTCGACGTCCATGATGTTCCACATGCCCGTGACAACGGTGATGCCGAGGGCCGGCCATGCGATGCGGGCGAATGCGTTCGCGATGGGCTTCAGGGCTTCGGGGTTTGACTTGCGGAGTCGCGGAACGATTCCGCCGAGCACCACTTGTCCGCCGACCCACACCGCTGCGGCGAAGACATGCAGAAAGATGCGCAGTGAGTCGAGGTGGGGGCTGATCATGGTGGTCTCTTTCGGGATCTATTTGTTGAGTGCGTGGAGAACGGTGCTGGCCGCGATGTTGTGGTCGTTTCCTGCAGCCCGGCGTGCAGTCGGTACGGCGAGCATCGAATAACAAGCATTGAGCGTGGCGCTCTGCAGGTCGCGGATGTTGCGCGGCGGCGGAAAGTATTCGTCTTCTTCGGTGACGCGCACTTCCTCGACGCCGTTTCGCGGGGCAAGTGCCGCGAGTACTTCGTCGACGAGTTCCTCCGGTGCGGATGCCCCGGCCGTGACACCGATCGTGCCCGATAGGCCGCGTGGAAGTTCTGCCGCACTGTTGATGCGCAAAACCGTGTCGCAGCCCGACTCGATGGCCAAGCGTTCGAGGGCGCGTGTGTTCGAAGAATTCGACGAGCCGATCACGATGATGGCATCGCATTTGCCGGCCAGTTCGGTGAGTGCGCTTTGGCGGTTGGTGGTTGCGAAGCACAAGTCGCTGCGACCCGGCGACCACACATCGGGAAAGCGTTCGCGCACGCGTATCGCAACGCCCGACCAATCGCGGTGTGACAGCGTGGTTTGGGCGAGCAGGGCGACGGGCTCGTCGAACACCGGAAGTGCATCGACGTCGTCGATGGTTTCGACCCGACTGATGGCCTGTGGCGCAACCGCCATTGTGCCCACGGCTTCTTCGTGACCCTCGTGGCCGACGTAGACGATGCGGTAACCCTTGTTGGCGCGAACCTTGACCTCGTGGTGCACCTTGGTGACGAGAGGGCACACCGAATCGACGACGTAACTTCCGCGACGTCGTGCCTCGTCGACCACCACCGGCGGCGACCCGTGAGCCGACAACATGATGGGGCGTCCCTCGGGAACCTCGGCAAGGTCGTCGACGAAGATGACGCCTTGTTCCTTGAAACGATTGACGACGATCTGATTGTGAACGATCTCGTGGTAGCAGTAGATGGGTGGTTCGAACGTGCGAACGAGCCACGACAGTGCCTTGATGGCCATCTCGACTCCGGCGCAGAACCCACGCGGGGCGGCAAGCAGTACCTTGTCGACGTTCATGTCGTGCTCTTCGTTCGTGCTCGTCACCGCGTTCCACGCTAGTTCTCGGTGCCACCGTTAGCCTGAACGTGTGTCGGATTCGGTTGATCTCAGTGCCCGAATCACCGAGGTTGCCACGGGTTCACCGGCCGAGGCGGCAGGTATTCGTGTGGGCGACGTGGTTGCGATGGTCAACGATCGCCCGATTCGCGACATCATCGAATGGCATCACGCGGTAGACGAACCGCACGTGTCACTGCGTCTCGATCGCGGCGGAATGATGGTCGACCTCGAAATCGAAAAGTCGGCAGGGCAGTCACTCGGAGTGTCGATTGCCAGTGCGGTGTTCGACCGCGTTCAAACCTGCGACAACCACTGTTCCTTTTGTTTCATTTATCAATTGCCCAAGGGGCTGCGCCGAAGTCTGTATCTCAAAGATGACGACTATCGACTCAGCTTCCTGTTCGGCAATTTCACGACGCTGACTCGGTTCACCGAGATGGACCTCGAAAGGGTGATCGATCAGGCCCTTTCGCCGTTGCATGTCAGTATCCACGACACCGACCCGTGGGGCCGCGCAGAGATGCTGCGAAATGACCGTGGCGCGATGAGCCTGCGTTGGCTGCGTGCGCTCCTCGATCATGGCGTGACCGTGCGAGGGCAGATTGTGTTGTGTCCGGGTCTCAACGATGGTGAGGTGCTCGAACGCACGCTCGCAGGAATCGTCGACGAGTTTCCCGAACTCGAAGCCGTTGCGATCGTGCCGTTGGGATTGAGCCGGTTCAACCCCGAGGGCAATCTGCGCGTTCACGACGCGGCCGAAGCCGCAGCCACGATCGACATCGTCGAGCGATGGCGCGAAGTCGCCCGAGAAGTGTTGGGACATCCGATGTTCTGGGCGTCGGACGAGTTGTATCTGCGCAGCGGAAAACCACTTCCCGCTGCCGTCGAGTACGGCGAGTTTCCGATGTACGAAGACGGCGTCGGCATCGCCGCCTGTTTTCGTGAAGAGTTTCTCGGAAGGCGACAATCGCCACTCGGTCCGACCTCGGGCTTCTTTGCTTCGGTCGATGCGGCGAGTCCCGGCGGTTACCGCGCCGAACGCATGCCGGTGAACCCCGCGGGCGACACGGGACTTCGACCCGTGCGTGTGGTGTTGTCACGACGTGAACCCGAGAAGTCGGCAAATACCGTGGGCATTCTCACGGGCGAATATGCGGCACCATTATTGCGTGCACTCGTTGACGAATGTGGCTTCGATACGAGTCGTGTGCGCGTCATTCCGGTGCGCAATGAATTCTTCGGAGGCAACACGGCGGTTGCGGGATTGATGGTCGGAGAAGACCTGCGCCGTGAAATTGCTGCGAATGCCGATATCGACCTGTTTTTGTTGCCCGATGTGTGTTTGTCCGAGGGACGATTCCTCGACGGTGTGACGATTGACGAATTGCACGGAACAATCGAGGTGGTTCCCACCGATGGTGTCGCTCTGCGCCGTATCCTCGAACGGTCTCTATGAAGCCTCATGTCGTCATCGTCGGTCGCCCCAACGTGGGCAAGAGCACGCTCTTCAACCGATTCGTCGGCGGCCAGGTCGCAATCGTCGAAGACCGGCCGGGTGTCACGCGAGACCGCAACACCCACGATGCCGAATGGCTGGGTCGCGAGTTCACGGTCACCGATACGGGTGGTTGGATGCCCGGTGGAACCGAGCTCGACGAGAAGGTGTCACGCCAGGTCGAGCAGGCAGTCAAGTCGGCCGATCTCGTGCTGTTCATCGTCGATGCGTCCGTCGGCGCAACCGATGACGACGAACGCATCGGGGGGTGGCTCCGTCGAACCGGTCGTCCCGTTCTTGTTATCGCCAACAAGGCCGACAACGACCGACGCGAGACCGACAGGTGGTCGTTTCTTTCTCTTGGTCTGGGCGAGCCGTATCCGGTTTCGGCCCTGCACGGTCGGCGCGCTGGCGACCTTCTCGATGTCATCGTCGCCGAACTTGGTCTCGACGCACCCGTCGACGACGAGCCCGACGACGAGCCGGGTGAAGCAACGGAACAACGCGACGACCTCGAGGGTGTGCCGCGTATCGCGATCGTTGGGCGCCCGAACGTCGGCAAGAGCACGCTGTTCAATCGCCTGTGTGGTGAAGAGCGCAGCGTGGTGCACGACATGGCCGGAACCACCCGCGACGCGATCGACACTCTGATCGAAAGCGACGAAGGTCGAATCCTGCTCGTCGACACCGCCGGCATGCGCCGTCGTTCGAAGATCGACGACTCGGCCGAGTACTACTCGTTGGTGCGGGCGTTGCGTGCAGTCGACGAAGCCGATGTCGCTCTCTTGGTCATCGACGCAACGCAGGGAATCACCAGTCAAGATCAGCGACTTGCGGAAAGAATCGATGCCGCCGGCAGTCCGCTCATCGTCGTCCTGAACAAATGGGATCTTCTCGACACCGAGCAGCGCGAGGAAGTCACGATCGAGCTGGGTCGCAAGCTCTACTTCATCGGCGACGCTCCGGTGCTGCGCGTTTCTGCACTGTCGGGCAAAGGTGTTCATCGCCTCCTGCCGATCCTCAAGGAATCGATCGACCAGTACCACCGGCGTGTGCCAACGCGCGACGTCAACCGCGTGCTCGCCGAAGCTCAGCAAAAGCAGCCAGCTGCCGCCGGGGCACGGGTTCTGTACGCATTGCAGGGTGCATCCGATCCGCCGACTTTCACGTTGTTCGTCAATCGGGAACTGCCTCCCGCGTACTTGCGTTACCTCGAACGTTCGATTCGCGAAGCCTTCAAGTTCGGTTCAACGCCGATCAAACTGCGTGTTCGCCGGAGGGCTGAGTAGTCATGCCGTGGTGCGAGGAGTGCGCGAAGTACTTCGCGCCCAGTGCAACAACCGAAGAAGGCAAGTGTCCGAAGTGCGGCCACACCGTTCAGATTCCCGATGCACATGGCCGCGTGACGGCCAAGAATCTCGATCTCAAGGCGTTGGCGCGTGGGGACGGTGATGAAGGTGACGAGAAGGCACCCTGGCACTTCAAGCTTCTCCTTGGTGCACTCGTTCTGTATCTCTCTTGGAGGGTTGTCGACCTCTTCAGGTAGCCTGCAGGCCATACGGGCTGTGGCGCAGCTTGGTTAGCGCGCTTGTCTGGGGGACAAGAGGTCGTGGGTTCAAATCCCGCCAGCCCGACAAATACCTCTCATGAAGTGTCGTCGCTCGAAGGTCCTCTGTGCACTGGGTTTCGCGACTCTGGCATTGGCATCGCCCGCGCAAGCGCACGGCGGCTCTCGATCTGTTGATGGGGTTCGTCGTCAAAAAGTGATCATCGAAGTCGCGTCGTCGACGTCAACGACCGGCACCTTGAAGTTGATCGAAACTCGCGATGGGGTCAGCCGAGTGATGCTCGGCCCGGTGACGGCGCGCCTCGGCCGCAACGGTGTCAGTGCGAGCCATAAGGAAGGCGACGGCACGACGCCGCTCGGGACGTTTGGTCTGACGTCGGCGTTCGGCACGGCCGCGAAGACAAGTTCTGGGCTCGAATATTCGCGCTTGAAAGCGGGCGACTGTTGGGTTTCCGACGTGACGGATCCGAAGTACAACTCGCAAGTTTCGCGTGTGCCTTGCGGGGCGCCGAATGAGGATCTCTACCGAATCGGGCGCGCGGGGCCGTACCGGTTGGCGATCGTCACCGACTACAACATGTCGCCCGTGGTTGTGGGCAGGGGGAGTGCGATCTTCTTGCACGTGAACGCTGTCGATGCGAGCGGTCGCTCGCGGCCGACCAGTGGATGTGTGAGCGTCTCTTATGGCGTGATGAAGAGATTGCTGGGTTTGCTGAGTATCGATACCCGGCCGACGATGACGGTGCGCATCAAACGCTGACGATGTCGTCGCGCGACATCACGAGCAACACAATTCGCGTGACTCCAGCCGAAGAAAGTTCTTCGATGCGTGGGTTGTGGGGTTCGAGCAGCGCATTGTTGAAGGGGAGCCACACGCTTGCGGCATCTTCGCCGACGTTGGTGTTCGCCGATGCAACGATGTCGCGCATCTTTGGATGATCGGCACGAACGTTGATGCCGCACCCTGCAGCCGAGGCAAGCTTGGCGAGGCGAACACTATTGACGCCGATCACGGTGGGAACGTCGTGAACCGGTCGGGGAAAGCGAAGGTTGTTGTCGCGACCACCACTCCAGAGTGCGCGGATCTCGTCGAGCACCGCGATGACTCGGTCCTGCCGTTTGGTCAGGTTGGCGTCGAGTTCGATACCGAGGCTTTCGTGCTCAGCAGCGAAGAACGAACCGGGGGCAGCTCCGGCGCCGAGGCCGAGCACTGCGCGTCCCTCGGACGCGATGTCGAGCGTGGCCGTGGCACCGGCAATCACGGCGGACGGACGGTTCACGACGTTGTTCACCAGCACGCCGAGGCGAACCCGGCTGGTAACGGAAGCGAAGGCTCCGAGGAGAACGTGGGGGTCGAGCATCGAACCGGCCGCGGATGTTGCGGGACGTAGGGAAGCGAGATGATCGAGAACCCAGAGGCCGTCGAAGCGGCCGTCGTCGGCGCGCTTGGCGCACGCGACGAGTTCGTCGAAAGGTGCGAGCGACTGATTGATGTGTAGGTCGATGCGCACATTTCCAGTCTTACACTTGAGATCGATGTGTGGTCGTTTCGTCGCGTCGACTCCCGTGTCGAACCTTGCAACGATTTTCGATGCGGAAGTCGGCGAGGTGAACCTCAAGCCGAGTTGGAACGTTGCTCCGACGAGTCGAATTGCGGGCTTGTCGATGGTTGACGGTCATCGGCGAATCGACACGTTTGTGTGGGGTCTGATGCCGAAGTGGAGGGCATCACGTGGTCCCGTAGCACCCCTCATCAACGCTCGGGCAGAGTCGGTGGCCGAAAAGCCGTCGTTCCGGAACTTGGTTCCTCAGCAGCGCTGCGTGATTCCGATGACCGGTTATTACGAATGGTTGACGGCGAAAGAAGCAAAGCGCAAGATTCCGTACTTCATCCGTCGGTCCGACGGCGCCCCTGTGGCCGCAGCGGGTCTTTTCGATATTGCCGACGACCAGAGTGGCGGATATCCGCGAGCTTGCATCATCACGGTTGCAGCGAATGCGCGCCTGTCCGAGGTGCATGATCGCATGCCTGCGGTGCTTGACAGTGAAGGCCTGGTCGCGTGGCTCGAGGGTGACACGGCCGAGGCGCTGTCGGTTCTCGTGCCTGCTGCCGACGACGTTCTTGAGGCGACCGAAGTGTCAACCAAGGTCAACTCCGTGCGTAACAACGACCCGTCGAATATCGACCCGATCGAAACCCAGCTGCCGCGCAGCCTCTTCGAGGACTGAACTACGAGAGCGTCAGGTGACGCATGATCGCGTCGGCGGCGGATTTGATTTCGGCCGGGTCGACATGCGCTGCGGCATTCGCGAAGGACACGTCTCCCATGTCGTTGGCCGGTATCACGTGAATGTGGCAATGGGGTACTTCGAAGCCCGCAATGATGAGACCCACGCGTTCGCAATTGAAGGCTTTCTTCTGTGCCTCGCCAACGGCATGGGCGACCTCGAACAGTTTCGTGCGCACACGAGGATCCACGTCGGTCCATTGATCGACTTCAGCGGTGGGCACCACGAGGGCGTGTCCGGTTGCGATCGGATTGATGGTCATGAAAACGACGAGGTCGTCATCGCGGTGCACGAAGGTTCCCGGCAATTCGCCGCGGATGATGCGTGTGAAGATCGTTGTCACGACAGATAACCCCCGGAGGCGCTGAATACGTCGCCCGTACAGTACGACGCAGCGGGGGATGCGAGAAAGGCGATCACTTCAGCGATCTCGTCGGCGGTGCCCATTCGGCCCATTCCGATTTGCGAAACGATTGCGCCGCGCATCGTTTCCGAGAAGTGGGCGAGGAGTGGCGTGTCGGTGTAGCCAGGGCACACCGCATTCACGCGGACTCCGAATTGCGACACCTCGTTCGCGGTGGCGTGAGTGAGGGCGATGATGCCGGCCTTTGCGACCGAGTAATGAGGCGCCGATGCTGATGGTCTTAGTCCGAGAATCGACGAAATGTTGATGATCGAGCCGGTGCGACGTGGCGTCATGTGTGCGAGCGCTGCTCGTGTTCCGTGGAACACCCCGTACAGATGAGTGCGGATCATCTTGTCCCAGGCGTCGTCTGTCATGCCCACGAGGGCATTGATGGGCGAAGGCTCGAGGGATGGGTCGAGACGCGCCATCTGGTTGATGACCATTTGTTGGAATCGATCGTTGTCGGGCGCGGGGGCGAACCCTGCGTTGTTGACCATCACGTCGAGCTGACCGTATTGGGCGACAGCGAACGCGACTGCCGCATCAACTTCGGCCGAATTTGTGACGTCGCAGTGAATCGAAGATCCGGAAACCTCGGTCGCTACTTCGGCGGCGAGGTCGTCTTTGATGTCGGTGATGACAACCTTTGCACCGCGCCGTGCGAACAGACGGGCTGTTTCCGCGCCGAGTCCGGAGGCTCCGCCGGTGATGAGGGCCACTTTGCCTGAAAGGGACAGTTTGTCGGTCGAGTCCGCCATGCAGCGAGACTAATCACGCGGGATCTAGGGTGATTCACGTGTCGGAATTGTTCTCGAGGAAGAGCCTGCTCACCTGGCCCAACGCGATCACGCTGGTTCGGCTCGGCTGTCTCCCCGTGTTCTTGTGGCTGCTTTTCGGACGCGACTCCCGTCTCGCCGCCGGCGTGATGATCGGCTGTCTAGGTGCCACCGACTGGGTCGATGGATGGGTGGCGCGGCGCTTCAATCAAACGTCGCCGTTCGGTGCGCTGTTCGATCCGACCGTTGACCGTGTGTTGTTCATCGTCGGGCTTTGGTCGCTCGGCATCGATGGGGCGGTAGCGCCGCTTGTCGCCGTGCTCATTCTCGTTCGCGAGATAGGGATCGGTTTGATGATGGTGGTCGCGACGGCCTTCGGGATGGAGCGTTTTCCGGTCACCTATCTCGGCAAGTGGGCAACATTCATCTTGATGTTTGCCGTGCCGGCTCTCACGCTTTCGACCTCGGGGATCGCCCTCGAGCCTCTGTTTTTCTTGGTCGGCTGGGTGCTGGTCGTGCCCGGATTGGTCTTGAGTTACGTGACCGCAGCCCAATATGTGCCCAAAGTGAGAGAGCATTTACGCTCGGGTCGCAGCCGCCGAACTACGGTGTAAGGAATGCAGATTCCCGCGGAACTCCTCTACAGCAGCGACCACGAGTGGGTCGCACGTAGTGGTAACACGATTCGGATGGGTATCACCGACTACGCCCAGGATGCGCTCGGTGACGTTGTCTTCGTGCAGGTTCCTTCCGTCGGTGCAAAAGTCGCGAAGGGCGACTCCTTCTCCGAAGTTGAAAGCACGAAATCGGTTTCCGACATTTATGCGCCGGTTTCGGGAACGATCTCGGCCGTCAACAGCGCCCTCGACAGTTCACCCGAACTCGTGAACTCCGATCCGTACGGCGAAGGTTGGATCTGCGAAATCACCCTCAGTGATGATTCGGAAATCAGCGAGCTTCTCGACGCGGCCGGCTACAGCGCCCTGACGGGGGGATAGCGCGTGTCCTACGTGTATTGCAACCGCTGCGCTCACAGGAACCCTCCGCAGGCGGCCTTTTGCAGCGTCTGCGGAGCAGTCCTCGACAGTGGTGTCGATCGCACCATCACGCTCACGCGCGTCGACACTCTCCAAGATTCTCCCGGTCACGAAGATGACGTGATTTTCCGTACCTCCGAACTGCCGATCGGTGGTGCGGTCTTGGTGTCCCGCACCGGCGAACAATATGGCGACCGGTTTCCGCTCGGTGGCGGCACAACCAACATCGGGCGTCATCCGAATTCTGACATCGTGCTCGACGACATCACGGTGTCGCGTCGTCACGCGCAGGTTGTGTACCAAGACGGAGCGTTCTTCGTTCGTGACGTTGGTTCGCTCAATGGTACGTACGTGAATCAACAGCGCACGGAAGAGACCAGGCTTTATCACGGAGATGAAGTTCAGGTTGGCAAGTTTCGCCTCGTCTTCTTTGATCGGACCGAATAGTCATGTCAGATCGCAACTACAAGAGCATCGGCGAAGTGCTCGGTCTGCTTCTCGAAGAGTTTCCGAACGTCACGATTTCGAAGATTCGATTCCTTGAAAGTCAAGGGCTGATCGAACCCGAACGCACCGCTTCGGGTTACCGAAAGTTCACCGATGCCGAAATTGAACGCCTGCGTTACATTCTCCGCGAACAAGAGACGAACTATTTGCCGCTGCGCGTGATTCGCGATCGCCTCGACGAGTCGGGTGCAATTCCACGTGATCCCACGTCGCCGAACGGACTTCCTGCTGCGCTGCGAAACCACACGGTTGGCGACATCAGTCGTGAGATGGCACGGATTCATCAGTTGAACATTCCGAGAGTCGACGACGAGAGCACGGAAATAGTTGTCGACCCTGCGGTGCTCGCCGAGGCGGAACGTCAACATCCCGCGGCACGCCGGGCAGCGGTGAAGACCCAGGCTGTTCCCGCTCCGGTTCAGCCAAAACCCCTGGCGGCGACACCGGGCGGCCCTGTGGCGCACGACGATCTCGTCGACATCAGCGGACTCTCTGGCGATGAGATTCGTTCGCTCGAGCAATTCGGTTTGATTTCCGCGCGTCAGGTTGGCGGAGACACCTTCTACGAGTCGGCGGCACGCGAGGTGGCCGTACTGGCCAAAGCTTTCATCGACCTGGGTATCGATATCCGGCACCTGAAGTCATGGCGTTTGGCGGCCGACAAAGAAGCAGCGTTGTTCGAGCAGCGCCTCATGCCCTTGTTGCGGCAGCGAAACCCCGAGGCACGCGCTCAGTCCGCCGAAATGCTGGAATCTCTCGTGTCGCTTGCGGGTGACCTTCGTCGTGTTCTTGTGCAACAGGCCGTTGGTCACTTTCTCGAACCGCGGCAGTGAACGGCACGCTCGCTAACGTGCGATCATGAACGAGATCGAGGTCGTCGGTGTGCGCTTGGAGCTTCCTGCCAACGCGCCGGTTCTCGTGTTGCGCGAGGTCGAAGGTCGGCGCCGTTTGATGACGATCCACATCGGAGGTCCCGAGGCCTCGGCGATCCACAGTGCACTCGAAGGCATCGAACCGCCCCGACCGCTGACGCATGACTTGGTGGGCGAACTCCTGATGGCCGCCGGAGGCCGTATCCGATCTGTCACGGTTTCCGAATTGCGCGACCAGACGTATTACGCAGACATCGTGGTCGAGACACCCGCCGGTGAGAAGACGGTTTCTGGAAGGCCTTCAGACGCCATAGCGCTCGCCCTGCGGGCCGGACAGCCGATTTATGTGGCGGATGCCGTCATCGACGAAGTCGGGCGGGAGATGCCCGCCGACGACGAAGAAGATGGTGACGAAGAGGCGGTCGTCGATGAATTTCGTGACTTCCTCGACACGATCAGCCCGGAAGACTTCTCTGATCCTTCCTCCTAGACTGGTCGAATGTCTGAGGGGTTCAGCGGTACGAAGGCCGCGCAAATCGTCGGGATTTCGTATCGACAACTCGACTACTGGGCGCGCACCAGCCTCGTGCGTCCTTCTGTGGCGTCGGCAGCGGGCAGCGGCTCGCGTCGCGAATATTCCTACGGTGATCTTCTCGAGTTGAAGGTGATCAAGAATCTGCTCGACGCCGGAATCAAGCTCGAATCGGTGCGTGAAGTTTTCAGGTACATGCGTGAGCACCTGCAGTCCGACGTTGTGTCGGCGCACATCGTGATCAGCGGATCGTCGGTGGTTCTCTGCGACGGCGAAAATCTGATCGACGTCCTGCGCAACGGACAAGGAGTCCTCAACGTTCTGCCGCTTGCAGGCGTGAAGGACGATGTCGATGCCAGCATCGTGACGGTTGGTAACCGCCTCGTCGCAGATGCCGAGCAGCGTCGCGCCGCCGGAATGTGATGCAACTGAAGAGAACGGCCCTCCACGCGGACCACGTGTCACTGGGGGCCAAGTTGGTTGAATTTGGCGGCTGGGACATGCCCGTCTCGTACCCGTCAGGAACCATAGAAGAACACCTTGCCTGTCGGTCGGGGGCCGTGATGTTCGACGTGTCGCACCTCGGTACGGTTCGTGTCGAGGGCGCGGGTTCATTCGATCGGCTGCAGAGCGTTCTCACGAATGATCTCGCCAAGATCGCTGCCGGCAGAACTCAATACACGCATCTTCTCCATCCCGACGACGCCTCGGTCATCGACGACATCATCGTGTGGTGGATCGATGAAGAAACTTTCGATGTCATGCCGAATGCTTCGAACACCGATCGAGTCGTCTCGTACATCGGCGGAATCGACACCACGGCGACTCGCTGTGTGATTGCCGTGCAGGGGACGACTGCTCGCGAATTGGTTGCGAGCATTTCTCCTGAAGCCGCGGCCGTCGGACGGAATCGCGTGCAACGCGTCGCGATTGACGGAGTGAACTGCACGGTTGCGGGCACGGGCTACACCGGCGAAGACGGAATCGAAATCGCCGTACCCAACGACAATGCGTCGGCATTGTGGAATCGATTGCACCAAGTTGGCGTTGTGCCCGCCGGATTGGGTGCGCGCGACACGTTGCGCCTCGAGGCGGGCCTACCGTTGCACGGCCACGAATTGGGCCAGGGCATCACGAGCCTTCAGGCCAATCTTGGTTGGGTGGTTGGCTGGAACAAAGAGACCTTCCAGGGGCGGGCAGCTTTGACAACCGAGCGCGAGCGCGGAGTCGGTCGAGTTCTCCGGGGCATCGCCACCGAAGGTCGCCGACCCGCACGTGAAGGAAGCGTTGTGTCCACCCCGCACGGAACGGGCGTGGTCACGAGCGGCAATTTCTCACCCGTCCTTGGCCATGGCATTGCGATGGCTTTCTTGCCGCCGGCTGTCAACGAAGGCGACACCGTTTCGATCGACGTGCGGGGGAGCACGGTTGCCGGTCGGGTGGTTGCGTTGCCGTTCGTCAGGAAGCGGGCTTCTGAGGCTTGATGCCCATCATGTTGCCCATGGCTGCCATGGTTTGCAGCGCAAAACCGACTTGAGGAAGCACCGCGCGGAGTGGACCTTCGATGTCGTCGAGAAGAGAGTTGATGCGTGTGGCGGCGGCGTTGAGGTTCTTCATCGTCTCGGCCGTGTTCTCGAGGGTTTGAAGCAGCAGCTCAACCGAACGCTTGCCCTGTTCGATCGTGCGTCCGCCTTCGACGATGACCTTCGTCGCGAGTTCGACGGGATTGATGGTGGTCAAGAACGCGATGATCTCTTCCAGCCCGGCGAAAGTGTTCGCCGATGTGTGTCCGGTATCGGCGTCGTCAGTTGGCGGGGCCATGTGACCGAGCGTATTCCTCGAGCGGGGTGCACGAGCACACCAGATTGCGATCGCCGGCGGCCGCGTCGATGCGCGAAACGGGCGGAAAGTACGACCGACCAAGTGTCAGGACCGACGGATACAGAGCCGTATTTCGCGAATAGGCATGATTCCAGTCGTCGGTCGTGTCGGCCACCGTGTGCGGGGCATTGCGCAGAGGGGAAGCGTCGATCGTCGTGATGCCATTCTCGACGTCGGCGATTTCTCGGCGGATCGAGAGCATGGCGTCGACGAAGCGGTCCAGTTCCGACTTTTCCTCACTCTCCGTCGGTTCGACCATGAGAGTTCCCGCAACCGGGAAACTGATCGTCGGTGCGTGGAAGCCGTGGTCGATGAGTCGCTTCGCTACGTCATCGACGGAAACGCCGGTCGACTTGGCCAAGGGGCGCAGGTCGAGGATGCACTCGTGGGCAAC